>CAZMNG010000565.1:2600-3774 GCA_964567505.1 uncultured Chthoniobacterales bacterium | reverse complement strand
TCCAGGAGTCGTTGGATCTGAGCGGCGCCATCCGGTTCCTGACGCAAGCGCTCGATCTGCTGTTCGAGGGCTTCGCGACGCGCCGGACCATAGCCGGCTTTAATCCTCCAATAATTGACCTGTCCCTCCTCTCGTGATTTCCGATATATAAATGAGACAATGATCTTATTCGCCCTGGTGGCCGTGATAGGACTTGCTACGATGGCGGGGATCGTTCTCTTCGGGGTTTTCCTATTCAGGCGCAGACGTGGTCCAGAGCTAGAATGGGAAAGTTTTCTTCACAGACAGCTGGATCCGAATAAGACCCCGGTCACGCTTCGCTATTTGGCGGAGGCCTATGGCGATTTTCTCCAAAGAAGAAACGATTTCTGGACAGTTTATGGACAGGTCCCTATTGCTGCGCTGATCATAATTGTCCTGACGATACTGCTGCTCACAAAGACAATTTCCGCAGAGGCCGGGTTACCGTTACTATCTGGCATTTCCGGGTTCGCGATCGCAAAAGAGGCGAGCGCAGGAGGTAGGTCTTCCTCCGGTCCTCCAGGAGGTGATTGAATCAGCACCATGTCTTGCACGTTGATCTGCTACGCGAGCGTGAAATTACTCAGCTCGTATAACGCAGGTGCGTCGTGGCTTGGAAGGTTCTTCGGGCGATTTCTTTCCATGCTCCTCCTCCAAGCCATCCTCAACGACGGCTCAAGCAGGGCAGCGACGCAAGCGTTGCTCTTTTTATTGGATCAAATTATTGTTGGGTCAGAGAAGAGAAAATGTCTGATCGCCTTCCCGTCTCGATAAGTCCTTGCCAATCGTCGATGCCACTCTGGAGTTGCGCTTCCTGACCGAACTCCCGGGGCCTGTAATGGTTGGTTTTACTTATGAGAAACTGAAACATCTTTTTCCTCGATTTTCGCAGCTGCAAACATTCCCGGTTCCCGAGGAGGCGCTAAAGCTAAACCTAGCGCTTACATACCAAGCTCAAGCGCGAATGGATTCCGAGAACTTCGCCGTCTTGGTGGGGCCAAAAGTTTTTGCCGTCGGAATCAGCGGCCCTTACACGGCCTGGGCAAGCGTATCAAAAGTCTTTTCGGACGCGATAGCTGGCTTTTTAGAAGTAGACAGGACAATTGTTCTCGAGCGATTTGGTCTGAGATATTCAAATTTCTTCCCAGGGAAT
>CAZMNG010000565.1:0-2590 GCA_964567505.1 uncultured Chthoniobacterales bacterium | reverse complement strand
CTTTCCAAACTCAACCTCGGGGTAGTGATTGCCGATGGTACTATAACGGGGGAGGACACATATCTGAGAGCGACTCTGTTGGCAGAACCGTTTAAGATGCAAATCCAGATTGTGACTGACAGTAAGATAAAGGTCAATGACCCTAGATTGAACATCGACCCCGATTTAGCCGGTACATTATTGATCTTGGATTGCTATCAGGACCACACAATGTTGGAGCAGGATTTTTTGCATAAACTCCACGACAATCTTGAAACGGCTCACGCCAAGGACAAGCAGCTATTCTTTGATTTGCTTAGGGACGAATTCCTAAAAACTTTGAATCCAAAGTACGAAGATGCCAGCTAAAGCTTTCAATATGGCCACGTCGTTGTTGGCTTTTCTGCAGCCGGAGACGTGGACTGGGATCAATATCGACTTGCGGCCGAAAGAAACGGAGCGGGAGCAGCCGCGCCGCACCCTGCAAGAATCGCTCTCTCAGAAACTTTCTGCTTTGTTTGATCGCAATAAGAACATCGACGTACAAGATGCAAGATCAGGAGGAACTTCGGAGGAAATAATCGCTAGTGTTCTCGGGCAGGCAGCTCTAACGCGTTTCTCGGAATTGAGAAAAATTCGAGCCGGTTGGAATTTTGGAGAGGGATTGCCAATGTCTTCTGCCGCAGAACTGAACCTCCTTTTCCTACTGTCCAAGCTTGGCCGCCCGATCCAGAACCCTAGACTATTTTTGATGGATGACGGTGGAATCGAGCTCCAATGGAAAGATTCGTCGAGCGCCAGAATATCCATCGTCGCTACAGAGACGGAATTTGAACTTTATATGCGAGGATCGACCGAAAAGCGATTTGAACTTCGGGATTATAACGAACTTCTCAAAGCTGCCCTAAACGATCAGATCGCAGCATGAATCGACCTCCCTGCGGAGATGAAGAAGACCTGATCCGCGGCATCACCTCCGCACACTACCAGCAGGGAGATATTAGCGGCAAATTCTTTGCCGGAAAGGCAGTCTCAGTGAACAGGCTCTGCAGGACGGAGCTAGCCGCAGCGCTGGAGATTTTTCAGCGCACGCTTTCAAATCCTGATAAAGGTGTATCCCTCGAAGGCTATGCAACGTTCAAACACCTGCCTTTGAAAGAAGAGACTCTAAAATATGTCTCTCAAAACAAGGACATCGAAAGGGATTTCCACGTCGTGGTCGAGCAAGACGACTCAATTCCAGACAATCCAGGTCATGCGGCGAGTTCCTAAAGGCTTAGCGAATTTCTTGTTTGACGGCAATTTCTTCGAAATCAAAATGCTCGACTCCGCCTCCCGGCTCGGCGACGACAGGAAATAATCCGCAACCCGCCGGCGTCCCAAAATGAGAGCCAGATGACGCTCCCCCCGGCAAGACGATGAATCACCCCGGGCCCGCAACGGTTGTCTGCGTGGCCTTCATCCTCGCCAGGAGCTCCCGCGTCTCATCCTCAAGCGCCTCGAGACTCTGAGCGGGCGCCTGGCGCTTCGCAACCGCATCAAAACATTGCTGGAAAATATCCTCGGCAACCGTGCCTTGGTTTACGGCTTGCTCTACGATCCCGCGCGTTACAGGCGTCAGCAACTTGAGAAGCCGGGCGATCCGGTTCCTCTCCGCCATAGCGCCCGCGGTCATCCCGGCATTGAATGTCTTGGCGATCCAGGCATCAAACAACAGGCGGATCCGACCTACATGCACCGGAATCGTGTCATTGTCTGCGATATCGGACATTACCTCCGCCCGGTCGGATTATTTGCGTCGTCGTCGTCGTTGTCGACCTCGCCGGCCGGCCGGCCCGGAGTCCTCTGCGTAACCGTCTCGCTTGTCGCTCATTTTACCGCCTGCTCCTCGCCGCCTCTCGTCCTTGTAAAAAAGAGAGGGACAGGTCAGATCGTCGTGTAAAAAAGAGAGGGACAGGTCAGATCGTCGGGAAATTAACCGGGAATCAGGTTGGAATGGGCATCACGGCTGCGAACGCTCGACTCCAGAGCCAGACGAAAGCCTTCGGAACGGAATTAAACAGCGAAACGGCCAGGAGGATGCTACAGAACGAACGTATTTGGAGAAAGCAAGGGCACGAGCACCCGCCGGAAGTGACAATTCAGTTTCTGAATGGGATAATCTCAGCCGATTGCTTGGACGCGCGGTTCGCGGAAGACCCCCGAGCCTGTCAAAACAGCCCAGCCCTGCGATTCGTGGATAAAGAGCGACAGGTTGTCAGACAACCGGGGAAATTACGGTCATCGCGTGGCAAATTGGAAGGCTTTGCGGTCGCGAGAAGTCTGGCAAATGAGTCGCCCTCGACCGCCCTGGAATCGCAGCGGTAGAAACTCTGACCCTCAACCTTGAAGCGCGAGAATCCGATAGCTCGGTGGAGTCGCTTTTGGCGGACCCTGACGAAGGTCGGTACTTACTCCGCCGGATGTCGGGGCTCCGTGTGCATTTCTCACGGGCCGCGAGAAACGCGCGTTAAGCTGGAAGTCAAAAGCGAAAGAATCTGGACGACACTCGGGCACGAAACTATTTTGGCGAAACACAGAGCACGAGCACCCGCTGAAAAGGACAACTTAA
>CAZMNG010000564.1:0-3788 GCA_964567505.1 uncultured Chthoniobacterales bacterium | reverse complement strand
CGATATAACGCCCCAACGGTCTATCAGGGGACTGCATTTGATTCGGTTCGTCTGGGGTTTAAAGAGGGCAAAGTCGTCGAAGCGAGTTCGAATAACACCGAGCGCCTGAACGCGATTCTGAATTCCGACGAAGGAGCCCGATACATCGGCGAGTTCGCGATCGGATTCAACCCGTACATCCGCGAGCCGATGCGAGACATTCTATTTGACGAGAAGATTTCGGGATCATTTCATTTTACGCCGGGTCAGGCCTATGAGCGGGCTGACAACGGCAACCGCAGCCAGGTTCATTGGGACCTTGTCTGTATCCAGCGGCCTGAATACGGTGGAGGCGAGATTTACTTTGATAAAAAGCTGATCCGTAAAGATGGCCAGTTCATCCCAAAAGAACTTCAGTCGCTTAATCCGGAAAGCTTGAACGCCTGATAAACGGTGTTTTCCAGGAGATCCGGTTGCTTGCTGACCAGTTCTGCATCGAGCCTGCGAGCAAATTCTGAGATTTGTTTTTTGAACTCGATCAACGGCACAACGATATTTCCGGGCGCGTAGCTCCCTGAAATAAGCACCTCGTGCCCATGCCGATCGAAACGAAGTGTCGCGTCTGACTCCGTGAATTCGAGCTCCGCCTCGGTGCCGCCCTCGAATTCGAGCGTTTTAAGGATGCCGCGTAAACCGAGCGCAAAGTCGACCAGCTGGACCCAGCCCCAATCGGTGCTCAGGTCGGTCTGCTCTTTTCGAAGGATGATGTCGCCGGGGAACGCATAATGCCGAAGGTCCGACTCATTCGCGGACGTGAGAAAGGAGGGGTCTTTGTCCCAGGATCCGGAAAGGCTATAGTCGAGGTGCATAAGAACTTTGGCCGTGAGATCACGCAGCAAATTCACGCAGTTCATTCATTGCCAGGGCGGCGTCCGTGGCGCCGAAAACACCGGTCCCGGCTACCAGGACATTCGCACCGGATTCCCGTGCGATCGCGGCTGTATTCGGGTGAATGCCGCCGTCCACTTCAATATGAAAATCGAGTCCGCGTTCCGCGCGGATTGCTGCGGCGCGCTTCACTTTGGCCATCATTTCGTGGATAAAAGCCTGTCCGCCGAAGCCGGGATTCACCGTCATGACGAGCAACAAATCGATCTGGTCGAGAAACGGCTCCACCTTTTCGAACGAAGTCGGCGGACTGATTGCCAAACCGCAGGTCGCGCCCGCGGCACGAATCCCTTTCAAGGTTGCACCCACGTCATAGTTGGGTTCGACATGGATTGTAATATTCTGAACGTACGGTAGAAATCGCGGGAAGAAATGATCGGGCCTCTCAATCATGAGGTGCGTGTCCAACGGTACACTGGCGATTTTCGCGATCGATTGTACAACCGGCACTCCGAAGGAAATATTGTCAACGAAATGCCCATCCATAACATCCAGATGCAGCCAATCCGCGCCGGCTTTTTCCATGCGCGAGCACTCAGCCCCGAGAACGGTGAAATCACATGATAATACCGAGGGAGCCACGATTGTCGGTTTGCTGTTCATATCTTTACAAAGAATATGCTATTTCGGGGCCAGGACACCAGTCAGGGGCTTATCATGGACAAAATACTGAACTTTTCGAGCGATACCTATTTCATGGGCGAAGCATTGCGACAGGCCCGGAAAGCTGAGTCCCAGGACGAGGTACCAATTGGCGCGGTCATTGTTCGAAACACGGAAATCATCGCCCGTGCGTGGAACCAGGTCGAGATATTGAAGGATGCCACGGCACACGCCGAGATGCTGGCTATCACGCAAGCGGCGAGCGTCGTTGGGGATTGGCGATTGGATGAGTGTGATCTGTATGTCACCAAAGAACCGTGTCCGATGTGCGCCGGCGCGATCGTCCATGCGCGCCTCCGTCGCGTGATCTACGGATGCCCGGACCCGAAAACGGGCGGAGCCGGCGGGATGATCAACCTGCTCCAGATGCCGCCGCTGAACCATCAATGCGATATCACACACGGGGTACGCGAAAGCGAGTGCCGCGAGATATTGCAACGGTTTTTCAAGTCCAAAAGAGGAGAGTCTGCGGAGCCAGGCCGGGAGCCTACGGAGGAGCGTTTTCGCCACTCAGGATCAGAGAACACAGACGGGATCTCAGAGTAACCGAACTAGAAGCAGCCGTATTCAGAAATTAGAATCAGTCCTGAGACATTCCCGGATCTGAGCGTCGACCTGGCGGAGTTCTTCGGCGAGTGACACATTTATATTAATAGGGACGAGTTCGACGATTTTTATGGGTTCAGACGCTTCGCGCACGTGATCACGCCGGCTGCTGTTGAGTCAAACAATGAAACGCGCCGAGGCCCCAGACCAGGTTTCTGCAATCGATCGGGACGATTCGCCGATCCGGAAAACAATTCTGCAGCGCTTCATATGCGCGTTTGTCCTTCGGCGAACAGAATACAGGCAAGAGTATCACTTTGTTGCCGATATAGAAATTCGCGTAGCTGGCCGGAAGCCGTTGCCCCTCACGCTCGATCCATGGCGGCATCGGGACCGTCCGGACTTCCAGAGCTGTCCCATCCTCGGCTCTCATGGTCCTGAGCAGTGCCAGATTCTCCTGAAGCGGTTCGTAATTCGGATCCTTCGGGTCCTCTTCGAGCGCCGTCAAAACCGTGGTTCGGCGGACGAACCGTGTGATATCGTCGATATGCCCATCGGTGTCGTCCCCCTCGATCCCCTCGCCGAGCCACAGAATGTTTGTTACACCGAGATAATCTCGCAGCGCCTGTTCTATCTCACCCTTTGATTTGGTCGGATTTCGATTCGGATTCAGCAAACAGGAGGTTGTGGTCAAGAGGCTGCCGGCGCCGTTCAGGTCGATTGATCCCCCCTCCATGACCAGACCCGGATAGTAAACCGGGAGCCCGAGATACTCCGCGACGCGGCTCGGTACAATGTCGTCCAGGTCAAATGGAGGATACTTGCCGCCCCATGCATTATAATCCCAGTCGACTACCGCGAGCGTGGGGTCAGCCTCTCGCTTGATAAAGATTGGTCCATGGTCCCGGCACCAAGGTTCGTTCGTCGGGATCCGCAAATATTCGACATGGCTGGAGTCAATCTCCTGCAACAGATGACGGACCTGCTGTTCCTGGTCGACATCGGTCACGTTAATTCTCACCCGTTCCGATTCGCGCAGTGCGTGGACAATCTGAACAAAGATCGGAATGACTTCATCGTATGCTCCGGGAAAACTGATTCCCTCGCGCCGAGGCCAGGAGAGCCAGGTCGCTGCATGCGGCTCCCACTCGGCCGGCATCCGGTAACCGTTGGCGGCAGGAGTATTTTGCGTGAATCCATTTCCCATCGAGTCCTGATCCGTTCGGTTAATCGATGTAGCGCTTGCTGATCTCGGCATACGCATCGACGCGGCGATCCCGAAAGAACGGCCAATGGGTGCGCTGGCGGTCCAGTTGTTTGAGATCAATCTCGACAATCAGCGTTTCTTCTTTGTCCTCGGACGCCCGGGCGATGATCTCTCCCGATGGGTCAGCGACAAAGCTCTGACCCCAGAACTCGATGCCATCCCCGCCAACCGGAGTTTCATGCCCGGTCCTGTTCGGGACCGCCACGTAGCATCCGTTAGCAATCGCGTGCGAACGCTGAATTGTTTCCCAAGAAGCAGTTTGCCGTTTGCCAAACTCCGATTTTTCGCTCGGATGCCAGCCGATTGCCGTCGGATAGAAGAGTATTTCCGCGCCGCTGAGAGCCGTCAGGCGTGCACCCTCGGGATACCATTGGTCCCAGCAAAT
>CAZMNG010000563.1:0-3795 GCA_964567505.1 uncultured Chthoniobacterales bacterium | reverse complement strand
GCAAGTGCGGATCTGGACCGGATTGTCGAGAGCGGTAATTGAACTCGTTATTCATACGTTGACGAAACAGCGGATGACGAGGTGAGTGACGGCGAGCCATGCCCCGAGCCTTGGCACCACGGGGCACGAACGGCAACGGCGAATTCATTCCAATGATCGCGCACGTTGCACGTTGCACGTTGAATGTTAAGTGTATGCGAAGGAGGTACTTGCACCTATCTGCAATCTGCAACAGATCCCTCTGATTCAATGCGCCGGCTCGTTCGGTGTTTGGCTTTGGGACTTTTTGATGAACGGAGCAAACAGATCAATTGGTACCGGCAGAAAGGTCGTGGTGCTATGCTCGCTCGAAATTTCCTTCATCGTCTGTAAGAAGCGCAGTTGCAAGGCGATAGGCTGCGCGGAAATCATCGATGCCGCCTGCACGAGTTTTTCCGCGGCCTGAAACTCGCCTTCGGAGTTTATAATTTTCGCGCGGCGCTCCCGCTCCGACTCGGCCTGGCCGGCCATCGCGCGTTTCATGCTGTCGGGTAAAACAACGTCTCTGACCTCTACGGCAGTCACTTTGATTCCCCACGGCTCGGTCTGCCGATCGATGATCTCCTGTAGCCTGAGATTTATCTTGTCGCGCTGGGAGAGCAGTTCATCGAGTTCCGCCTGTCCGAGCACGCTGCGCAAGGTTGTCTGCGCAATAAGCGACGTCGCTTTCAGGTAGTTCTCCACGCGGACCACCGCAGCACAGGGATCGACGACGCGAAAATAAACTACGGCGTCAACGGTCATCGGCACATTGTCGCGTGTCATGACTTCCTGACGCGCGACGTCGATGGTCACCACACGCAGATCCATTTTCACCATGCGGTCGACGATTGGGATGAGGAAAATCAATCCCGGCCCTTTGGCCCCCAACAGCTTCCCAAGACGGAAAATCACCCCCCGTTCGTACTCGCGCAGGATGCGGATTGCTTGTGGCACGACGAGCAGGACGAGCAAGAGAACGGGGATTAACCAAACGATCAGTGTTGCGGATTCTCTGAACATGGGATGCTTCCTCAATTATCGAGTTTCACTTTTAAAGTCCTACCCCAATGCCCCTATTCGGCGGCCCCCTGGGCCGGAGTGGTTCCCTTTTTAGTGACGGCAAGGGCCTTAATCCGTTGGTTCTTAGCAAAGCGCCTTTTCCGTTGGCTCAGCTTCACACGACCTTTGTAATCTCCCATAACGTTTCTGAATCTATCCCATTCCTGAAAGGCGCCCAGTGACAATTTTAATCCGAGACGCCTGCGGGTCGGTTCTTCTTCCATGTCATGGCCAGTCTCGCACAAATGAAGCGTGAGCTGATCAGCGAGCGTGCGCGAGCGGGACTTGGCGCTGCAAGGAAACTCGGACGGATCGGTGGTCGCCCGCGAAGGATGACGACCGGAAAAATAGAATCCGCCCGACGATTACTTGCTGGTGGGATGCCTCCTCGAGACGTGGCTCGGAATCTTGCCCTTTCAGTGCCAACGCTATACCGGTGGTTGCCGGCGGGCTTCCATCCCTAGGCTAGCAGCAAGGCTGAGCAGGAGCCCTATAACAATGCGTCTACTCGGAAATCCCCTAGCCGACCGACCCCTCCATCTCGAGGTCGATTAATCTCTTTAGTTCGACGCTATATTCCATCGGGAATTGACTTACTAAGAGGGTGTTTGAAAAGTCCCGATGCTGTCATATTTCACCGACTTTGTTTCCCATTCCAGCTTCCAAACAGCTGGGGCGAACCCTGGTTCGCGTACCGTGAGTCTTGATCTGCCAGGACTTTTCAAACATCCTCTCAGCCCGAAGCTTACTAGAGCTCTGGGATGATCTGGCGTCAAACCGAGAGGATATTCCGATTACCCCCGCACAGATCGCCGAGATTGAGAGGCGCCTGGAGGAATACCGTAAGAACCCCGATCTTGGGTCCACTTGGGAAGAAGTTAAGGCTAGGATTTTGGGACAGAATCGTTGATGGAGCTGGTTGTCCTCCTCGGGGCGGAGTCCGACATTCATGGAGGGGATTGAGGCATCACGTGGCGCGCACTGGCCGGGTTCCTTTTAACTTTGCTCCCGTTTTCGCCAGCCTCTTACTGATATTTCCGAATATTGCGCTGCCAGAGACCCGGCTGAGCGATCCGGCGATTGTCCCGAGCGGGCTTGCTGTGGTCAGACCTGTGACTAACAAGTGAGCGACAAGTACGGAAAATCGCCCTCCTTTGCGATGATCGCAGCTGACGGACCGACTTCGGTTTCTGCGGAGATGACGTTGCCGCAGTCGCCGGAGGACATCAGGAGATGGCAGGCCGACTCTTATACGCCGCATAAATACATAGATGCCTGGGAGACAGCCTTGCAGTTTTATGCCGCCGATTTTCCGAATCAGTTCATCTCTCTGTCCGTTGGATCCGGTCTTAATATCAATGACCAAGGTAAAATCGAAGCTCGAGAAGGTACGCGCACGAGGCAAGCAATTATGAAATGCAACCCGTACTGCGGTATGGAGCGTCGTTATTCGCTCGGTAGCTGCACTGAGCGTGTAGTCGCCTGCTTAGGCGAAACTCAAAGCATGGATTCACAGAAAGCCGCAATCAGTGGATGCGGCCGTTCCGGTGTCGAGCTGGTTTGCGGAACAAATAATGTGGCCAAAAAGAATGAGCGTGGAAGCATCACGATAGAGCTCGTCCAGAGCAGCCCGAGCTTCGGAAAACCGCCCTTTGGTCGAAAGCGATTAGCGACCGCTGCACTGAGTGCTGTGAGAGGATAGCGGATTGCGACATCTTTTTCCGCATTTCCTTGAAACTTTCCCCCATCATTTCCGGAAGAATCAGACGTGCACACAATATCTTCCACCGCAGGGCGATCATCTCCAGGTAAGAGAACTTTTAGTAGCGATGGAGGAGTGCAGACTGGACCCGTTCGCACGCTACTTTCGCGCAGCGGGTCTTTTCAGCGAGAGCCATTCAAAAATACCGGGAGGAAACGATGAAAATCCGCTTACTACTTGCCCTTGTAGGATCGGCAATCAGCTTTGCTTTGCCGACCTTTGCCCAACAAACCAACACACCAGATCCTCAGCTGCGCCAGGCACTTGACGACTTATTTAAAAGAGAGACTGAAGCATACAACAACAACGACGCTGCCGCCATTGCCGCGACCTTCACAGAAGACGCGGTTTTTGTAACTACGCAAGGACCCTTTTATGGTCGAGAGGCTATCGAGAAATATTACGCAGATCGGCTCCAGAAGGTTCATTACAGCAACTTTGTTATAAAGTAAAATAGTATCCTGATTTGCGCGACGATCCATCCTAAACTCAGGAGGAAACAATGAACATACGCTTACCAGTCGCCCTTGTAGGGATGGCAATCAGCTTTGCCTTGCCAACCTTGGCCCAACAAAAAGACACGGTCGATCCAAAAATAGAGCAGCAGATTCGTGTATTGACTACGAAGTTTGACGAGGCATTCAATAGGAACGACGCCCCCGCCGTCGCTGCGCTCTATACAGAGGACGCGTTTTATGGGACGCCGCACGGATCATTTCACGGTCGGCAGGCCGTCGAAAAAGATTATGCAAGACACGCTTTCCAGAACTACCATGCCAACAACCATTTCACCACGGTCGATCGGGTAATTGCGGTCGGCAATGAGGTACGTGCGACCGGAAGATGAAGTGGAACTTATCAAGAATGGGGCGGCGGTACCATACAAGCCGACGGCCGTTGCTCATGGGTTTTTGTCCGTGAGGGGGATACTTGGAAGATCCGCAGGAGTACCT
>CAZMNG010000562.1:2807-3799 GCA_964567505.1 uncultured Chthoniobacterales bacterium | reverse complement strand
GGTGCGCATCTTGTCGAAACAATTAATCCAGCAGCGAGAAGCCGAGCGGTCGGCCGAGCAGTTTTTGAAGCTTGAAATGGGCAGATATCAAACTGGCATTGATCCGTACGTCGATGTCGTCACGGCGCAGACGACCTTGCTCACAGACCAGCAAGCAGTAGTGACCGTTCAGGTGGAACAGATGACAGGGGCCGTGTCGTTGATCACGGCGCTTGGCGGGGGTTGGGATGTTTCGCAATTGCCCACTCCATCCGAGGTGTCCAAAACACCGAGCCGGGCGGACACTGCGATTCAGCAGTAGGGCAGAAATCTCACGAGGTTTTCAACACTCCATGAAAAGTGAAATCAGCGACAATTCGAGATTGGATGCCGCTCTCGCGCACGGCCTTGCTCGCGTGGCGTTGGGGTTAATTGCTGAGGCATTCATGCGATCCCGCGCGACTAGATGGCGGCTGATCTTTCTTCTGTCCGTCGTCTGCACCATCGCGATTGCTTTGGCGGCGCAGACGATTCCCGGAAAACCGACGACCTTGACGCGGGTCGAGCCGGGTCTGGAAAATGCCGTGAAGTGGACGTGGCATGTTGCGCAATCCGATATCAACGACTGGGGTATTGACATCCCGACCCCTACACCGTCACCAACGTCGGCCGCGGCCGCAACACCACCACCGGAGAGCCGACCCGCTTTCTATGAAGTAAAGCACGGCGATGCGCTTATTCTTATCGGGAGGCGGTTTGGCCTGACGGTTGAGCAGCTCAAAGCGTTCAATGGGCTGAAAAACGATACGATTCGCGTAGGCCAGAAATTGAAGATCCCGACTCTCGCCGAGGTGACGGTCGCCACTCCTGCGCCGAAGAAGACCAAAGAAAAAAAATCCGCCGAAGCAAAAGCGAGTGCCGAAGCTGGAGCTGAATTCGATCCGCTCAGGCTGCAGATATTTCTGGACCGGGAACAATTCTCGACCGGGCCAATCGCATACGAACCATCCCCA
>CAZMNG010000562.1:0-2797 GCA_964567505.1 uncultured Chthoniobacterales bacterium | reverse complement strand
TCCCCATTATTTGCCAGTGTTGTTCTACTCTACGAAAGCACGCACGAAGACGCGAAGGATGACGCGTCCCTCATTGCGAAAGCCAGAGTGGCGGTCGGGAACGTTTTCACGCATTACAAGCTTAAGCCGGAAGACTTCCGTTTCATCGAACCGGCCTCCGCGACACCAACTGCAGAACCGACTCAAATTCACTCCGTCAGTCATCTGCACCCGGCAAAGCATCCCATACACCCTCCGGCATTTCACCCGCTCTACCCAACCTACGACCAATTGATCAGCGCACGAACCCTGGTCTACCGGACGCCGTGGGAGTTCGTCGCGGAACGATTTCATTGCCGGGAATCGTATCTGCACATTCTGAACGACAAACTTCCGGCCCAACCGGGAATCGGCGCAGAATTTCAGGTGCCGAACGTGATTCCTTTTGAAATCGAGAAGGTTTTCGACGGCCCGCTCCAGCCGCAGCCCGATCCAAACAATCCTGTGACTGCATCTGTCGTCGGTCTGTCACAAATCTACATTTATCAAAATGGAAAGCTCGTTGCCGTGTTTCCCTTGTCTCCCGCTCGGCCCGGCCTGCATGGCCGTGGCTCCTGGACGGTTCTTGACGTGATCCCTCGTCCGCGCCTTGGAACCCTTCAGGAATTGAGGCCGGAACTGGTCAGGAAACCCGCGCCCGGTACCGCAAGTCCGGAGCCAACTGCGTCCCCGGTTGCAGCCGCGCTCACTTCCGAACAGTACCTTGCCGCGGGTCCACGTAATCCCGTCGGCATACTTTGGATCAATCTTGCGAAATCGACGAGCACAGATCCTCTGCCCTACGGTTTGCACGGAACAAGCATTCCTGACCAAATGAATACTGAGGAAAGCCTCGGCGGTTTTCGATTGAGCAACTGGGACATTGCGCGAGCGGTGCATTACCTGTCGCCCGGTACGCCTCTCGCGTGGAAGTAACAAATCGTTCCTTTACCATTTTGCGCAAGGCAGTCATTTTGCGAATTTAATCGTTTTAGCACACTACTTGCTCGAAGCCCAGGCGATCGTCCGGCCAAGGGGCGTTCACGAAGGTGGGCTTTGTCTACGGGCCCCAATTACTTAACCACCCTGCATAAAAAACTACTAATCGACCGTTTAGAGACACTATGAGTTCAAGCATATCCCGACTTCAGGCGATCAGCGCCGCGAGCAATTTCAAATCTACCGGAGCCCCCGTTAATTTTCGCGAGACTTTTGCGACTGAACTCTACGGTTCGAATGTGTTCAGCCCTGCGGTAATGAAGGTCCGGTTACCGAAAACGATTTATAAGAGCATCATGCAGACAATCGAGAGCGGTGCAAAACTGGACGCGACCGTCGCCGATGTCGTGGCGGCTGCGATGAAGGATTGGGCCATTGAAAAAGGTGCGACCCACTATTCTCACGTCTTCTATCCGTTGACCGGCACCTCCGCGGAGAAACATGATTCTTTCCTTTCACCGGATGGTTTAGGCAGCGCAATCGCCGAGTTTTCCGGTAAGACGCTGATTCAAGGTGAACCGGACGCTTCCAGTTTCCCCAGCGGCGGTCTTCGTTCCACCGCGGAAGCACGCGGGTACACCGCGTGGGACGTCACCAGTCCGGCGTACATTCTGGAAAATCCGAATGGAACAACGCTTTGCATTCCGACGGCGTTCATCTCCTGGACCGGCGATGTGCTCGACAGCAAGACACCGCTGCTCCGTGCGATGCAGGCTCTTGACGAACAGGTTCGCCGGATTCTGAAATTATTTGGTCACGAAAAGATTTCGCACATCTCAAGCACGGGCGGCGCGGAACAAGAGTACTTTCTGATCGATCGCAATTTCTTTTACGCTCGTCCCGATTTGCTTAATGCCGGGCGGACACTCTTTGGAGCAAAGCCGCCGAAAGGCCAGGAGTTCGAGGACCACTACCTGGGGTCAATTCCTGATCGTGTTCTTGCCTTCATGCTGGATGTTGAACGTGAACTCTTCAAACTCGGCATCCCGATCAAGACCCGGCACAATGAAGTGGCGCCGGGACAGTTCGAAGTGGCGCCGGTCTTTGAATCTTCAAATCTTGCGGCGGATCATCAGCAATTGGTGATGCGATACCTCAAGACGGTGGCCGATAAGTACGGTTTGACCTGCCTCCTGGGCGAAAAGCCGTTCGCCGGGATCAATGGAAGCGGGAAACACCTGAACTTTTCGTTGGGCAACGCAACCCAGGGCAACCTGCTGGATCCAGGCGATACGCCGCACGCCAATGCGCAATTCCTCGTTCTTTGCGGCGCCGTCATACGCGCGGTCAGCCTGCATGCCAAACTGCTTCGTGCCGTCGTTTCCGGCGCCGGTAACGATCATCGCCTTGGCGCGAATGAAGCCCCACCTGCGATTATTTCGATTTTCCTCGGCGACCAACTCACCGACGTGTTCGAGCAGATCAAGGCGGGCGGAGCAAAGAGCAGTAAAGCAAAGAGCTCGCTCAATATCGGCGTGGATGTGCTGCCAACTCTGCCGAAAGACGCTGGTGATCGCAACCGAACGAGTCCTTTCGCATTCACCGGGAACCGGTTCGAGTTCCGCGCAGTCGGCTCCAGCCAATCCATTGGCGCTTCGATCCTCACGTTGAACGTGATTCTGGCCGAATCAATCGACTTCCTTGCAACCGAGTTGGAAAAGGCCGGGCCGGAAAAGATGAATGAAACGATTCAGAAGCTGCTCAAAGATATCATGGATGAGCATGGCAGCGTCATTTACAACGGCAATGGATACACCGAGGAGTGGCACGCGGAAGCGGA
>CAZMNG010000561.1:0-3807 GCA_964567505.1 uncultured Chthoniobacterales bacterium | reverse complement strand
CTGACCTACAATCGCGGGCGCACCGCGGGCCTTGCTGACGGCGTTGTGATCACCCCGTCGCACAATCCGCCGACGGACGGCGGTTTTAAATATAACCCGCCAAATGGGGGTCCGGCCGACACGGACGTCACCGACTGGATTCAAAACCGTGCGAACGACCTGCTGCGCGCCGCCAACAAAGGCGTCAATCGGATCGGCGCTGACGCCGCGCTGAAAGCTTCCAGCACCCGCGCTGAAGATCTGGTGAGTGGCTACGTCGCCGATCTCGGCAGCGTAATCGACTTTGAATCGATCCGTTCGGCAGGATTAAAAATCGGGGTCGATCCCCTTGGCGGCGCATCGGCGGCCTATTGGCAACCGATCGCGGAGCGCTTTGGGATCGACGTCACAATTGTCAATCCGAAGATCGATCCGACGTTCGCGTTCATGACGGTCGATCACGATGGGAAAATCCGGATGGATTGTTCAAGCCCATGGGCGATGGCGAGCCTCGTTCAGCTGAAGGATCGGTTTGACATTTCATTTGGGAACGACCCGGATGCGGATCGGCATGGTATCGTTACCCCTTCTTCCGGTCTGCTGAACCCAAATCATTATCTTGCGGTCGCGATTCGATATCTCTTAACAAATCGTCCGGAATGGCCGGCAAGCGCCGTCGTCGGAAAAACACTTGTGAGCAGTTGCCTGATTGACCGGGTTGTGGCCAGTCTCAAGCGCACTCTTTGGGAGGTGCCGGTCGGTTTCAAATGGTTTACGCCCGGTCTCTTCGACGGTTCCTGCTGCTTTGGCGGCGAAGAAAGCGCCGGGGCAAGCTTCCTGAAACGGGACGGCTCGGTCTGGACGACGGACAAAGACGGCCTAATCCTCGGTCTCCTCGCTGCGGAGATTACCGCACGTACCCGGAAAGACCCTGGCGTTCATTACAAGGAACTCACGGCGCAATTTGGGACGCCGTACTATACTCGGATCGATGCGCCGGCCACCCCGGAGCAGAAGGCGTCGCTGAAGAAGCTCTCTCCGGAATCGGTTACGGCCACAGAACTGGCCGGTGAACCAATTACGCTAAAACTCACGCGCGCACCGGGCAACAACGCCGCGATCGGCGGCTTGAAAGTCGAATCCGAAAGCGGATGGTTTGCCGCTCGCCCGTCCGGGACAGAGAACATCTACAAACTCTACGCAGAAAGCCTGAGAAGCGCCGAGCACCTCAGCGCCATCGTCGCACAGGCGCAGGAAATCGTGAGCGCGTCCCTGTGAGAGAGCGAATGGTGTGGAGAGGGATGCCGGCGAAGAGCTGGTGATCCGGCAGCCGCCGGACGCGGCTAACCCCGGCTAACCCCGATCCGGCCTGGGCCGGATCGGAGCTCCGTGCGCATTTTTCACGGGGTGTGAAAAATGCGGGTTGGTGGGACCGCGGAATCTGGAATCGGCGTTCCGCCTGTTTACCATTTGATCTTCGCTTGAGCGGAGTACTCTACACGCGGGACGCGTATGCTCCGGTGCCGGTCTCCTAGCGGCGTGCGGCGAAGTCCGGCGCGACTTCTTATTTCTGCATTTTGTCCCATCTCCGGCGTTTCGGAACGGAGATTGGGAATAAGCTAACAGATCGGAGACTCTCATGATGACTCCTGCGGCGTTTCGAATGATCAGACTGGCAGGACCGTTTTTGACTTACGCGACTGAGACATATGCACATCCAAAAGAAGCGATCGTGGGAACTGCCCGACTCGGCGGTCACGCCTCATTCCGCGTATCTGCGGCGGCGTGAATTCCTGCGAACTTGTGGAATGGGATTGGCCGCCGGCGCGCTCCTGCCAAGGTTGGGTGAGGCCGCGACATTTGGGTTTCCTGATTCGTTGAATCCCGCCGACACGCTACCCGGAGTCAAGCTCACCCCGTACGACGACGTCATCGGTTACAACAATTTCTACGAATGGGGCCTCGAGAAAGACGATCCGAAAGTCAACGCGAACAAGGGGTGGAAGACCGAGCCATGGACGATAGAGATCGGTGGCCTGTGCGGAAAACCTGCAAAATTCGAGGTTAACGACCTGATAAAAGTCATCGGCGGCATCGAGCAGCGCAATTACCGGCATCGCTGTGTTGAAGCCTGGTCGATGGTCATCCCCTGGGATGGGTTCGCGCTTGCCAAGCTCGTCGCGATCGCGGAACCGAAGGCCGAAGCGAAATATCTGCAGTTCACCTCTTTCCTGGATCCGAGCAACTGCCCGGGTCAACGCTCGCAGGATTTTACCTGGCCGTACACTGAGGGCTTAACATTGCCCGAAGCGACGAATCCACTGGCATTTCTCGCAACCGGCATCTACGGGAAGCCGCTGTTGAACCAGAACGGTGCACCGATCCGGTTGGTTGTGCCCTGGAAGTATGGATTCAAAGGAGCCAAATCCCTCGTGAAAATTGACTTTGTGGCGGAACAGCCGGCCACGCTTTGGAACCAAATGGCACCACAGGAGTACGGGTTCTACGCGAATGTAAACCCCGAGGTTGATCATCCCCGCTGGAGTCAGAAAACAGAACGGGTCATCGGGGCCGGTTTCTTTGGAGGCAGACAACCAACTCTGAAATTTAACGGCTACGAAAAAGAGGTCGCTGCGCTCTACGCAAGTCTCGATCTTCGGAAGAATTTCTGAGCCGGTTGGACACTACGGTATGAATCTCGTCGCAAGGATTCTAGCCACCAAAATTTTCGCGCTTCTAATGTTGACCGGCGTCGGTGTCTGGTTCCTGATCGTTCCGGCGTTTACGGACCAGCTCGGTGCAAATCCGATTGAGCGACTCCTTCACATATCCGGTGAGATTGCGATTTGGACGTTGGGGGCAGTTCTGAGCCTCACACCCCTGCGGGTGCTCTTTCCGCGGTCCGCGATTGTCAACGCGCTGAACCGGCATCGTCGCTGGATTGGAGTGTCTGCATGCATTTACGGACTTCTCCACTTCTCGTGTCACGTGCTGTACCAGGGCGATTGGGATGATTTGCTCCAAAGTTTCTCGAAGCCCTTTATCTGGTTCGGCTTCGCCGGCCTGAGCATCCTTGTGTTACTCGCATTGACCAGCAATAACGGGGCAGTCCGAACCCTGGGCGGAAAACGCTGGAAGCTGGTTCACCGGCTGGCGTATGTGGCGGCGGTCCTCTTGCTTTACCATCAGTCGATCGCCGGCAAAGGACACTGGTATATCTCCCGATGGCTAATCTTCCTTCTGCTCGCGCTGGAAAGCGCGCGGCTCGCGAAAAAAGTCTGGTTCAACAAGCCGAATGTCGAGCGGCATCCCGTCAAAACGAGCGATCTCTCCGTACGCTAATGATCGCGCAAATAGAATAGGGTTCCCGACGCCACTGCGACCGGAAAATCGCCTTCAACTGCTGGCCGGCATTTTGCAGAACAATCGCGCTTCTCTGTCGGGGGACTTGCTGCTCTCGCAAAAACACAAAGGCGATCGGAAAAATCGTGAGGGTAGCGCAGCGGCAGCCGGCCGGGAACCTGAGGTTGCGCCATGGTCGTGGCAAAAATGCCGAAGATAATAATGAGGCTGAGCGCTAGCAGGTTCCGGTTGCGAATATTTGGGGTCGGGCTTGTCGACGTCGCAGTCCCTTTCACACCTGATTGTGCACGCGGTCTTTTCCACAAAGGATCGCCGGCCGTTCCTGCATTCTGAGGAAATCCGGATTGAAACCTAGGCGTATATGGCGGGTATGGATATGGGGCTTTCTCAGTGAGCGAGTCGAACGCAAAGGCTGTTACCGCGTATATTTCCGACCAAGCCTTGAATCACCGCAAATGTTCATAT
>CAZMNG010000560.1:0-3809 GCA_964567505.1 uncultured Chthoniobacterales bacterium | reverse complement strand
CGGAAAGCGACCGCATCCTTGGCTTCACCATGTTTGGCGCTAGTGCCGGAGAAGTGTTGACAACGGTGCAGATGACGATGCTTGCCGGATCACCGTACACGGCGCTGCGTGACGCGATCATCGCTCACCCCACCATGCCGGAAGGGCTCATTCAGCTCCTGTTAGCGGTTCCCGATAAAGGGTCTTGATCCGGTTGGGCATCTTGTCGAGGTGAAAAAGGAGCCTGGTCCTTCGGCAACGGCCTTGCCCAGTACACGTCCTGATTTGTGGCCGTGCCGCTCGCCTCTTGGCTCTCGAAGCTCTTCACTTCGTCGGGATCTGGGTCTGCCCTTTACGGCGCTTTGGTCGGTGGGCTGTTCGTTCTACTGGCACAGCTGCTTGCCAATTGGGCGCAACGCGAGCGCGACCGCCAGACCGAGAAACAGGCTCTTACCGGGACACTGAGGGCGATCCAGGCTGAGGTATTGGTCTTGAGGGCTGACTTCCTTATGCCCCTATGGGATCGATTAAAAGCCGCCGAACCCGGCCCGTTCCCCACCATGCCGGTCCAGAAGAATTTTTTCGTGGTCTTTGAGTCAAACGCGGCCGCCCTTGGCAGAATCCGTGATCCAAACTTAATAACCAACATAGCAAGTGTTTATGGTCAAGCTAAGTTTCTCAAAGTTTCTCAATGACGCAACTGAATTTCAACCACGCCCGAGGTCAGGTTTGGGCCAATCTCGATGTCGCGCCTAAGGGCGCACACGCCGCGCCCAGCGACCAACTAGTCTAGCCAACCTCGAGCGAAAGCTCAGCCTCATAGAGGGTCCGGTCCTAAGCGTTAGTGAAGAATCGATTTCGGAGCATCAGGCGACGGTAATATTCTCGTGGATCAAAGCCTCGTCGACGGCAACAGAAAGGTCGCTGCGCACCTGGACCCAGTCTTCGTACCGCTCCGTCCACGCGCGAAGGTTGAAAATGACTGTGTTGGAGGAAAAGCTAACAGCATATGCTTGGGGTACCGGTTCTTTTGTGACGCCCGGATGATTGGCAGCGACACGCTTCAATACCTCGATCACGTGTTGCGGAGCCGCGCCTCGAGCCACGGTGACCGGCACTTCAATCGCGCGGTAACGATCCGATAGGGTCCAGTTGGTTACCTTGATCGCGGACATCCTGACTGAAGTGTACGGTTATTCTCAGGCGCGCAGCACCATATGGCTTTTCATGCTGTGTTCGGTGATCGGAGCCTCAGTCGCTTGCGGGCAATTGTTGGTTCCTCCTGCGCTTTTTTTCAAAGATGACGCCGCTTATCACCAAATTTTTTCTTCGAGCCCCAAAATTGCAACCGCGGGTGTGCTCGCACTGTTAGTCGGAGACTTTTGCAACAGTTACACTCTCGCCAAGATGAAAGTATAAAATAAGGGCCACTATCTATGGTTCCGATTTGTTGTTTCGACGGTTGTCGGGGAGGGGGTTAATACGGTAATCTTTTACGGGGTCGCATTAAATGGGGTTCTCCCTAACGGCCTGCTTCTGGCCAGCGTGCTTGTGGGATGGATTGGTAAGACACTGATGGAGGTCGTCATGCTGCCTGTTACATATCCCATTGTCTGCCATCTAAAGAAAGTTGAGGGTATCGATTATTACGATTACAGCACCAATTTTAATCCGTTCATATTCGGCCAACTTGGGTTAGAAGGCGCGGAAAGAATGCCAGGCACTTCAGACTAAATGGAAGGACATTGACCGGCTTGCCAACTGAGAGGTCAAATCGCCGGCAGATCGGAGAGGTCTATCGAACGCCGCTAGTAAGCTATTACCGCAGATGGAATGTCGTTAGATGACATGAGCCGACAACAAACAGCACCCGCTGTAAATTGTCGGCTCTTATGAATAATGAAACAATAACAAGCAACGGTACCAGCGCATCAAGTCTGGTCAACTATGTCAATCGGGTTCTGAATTTGGGACTCTATATGCATTATCGGCAGGTCACGGTGGCGATGCAGGAGAATGGGGGCCGGATCAAAGCGGCCGGGAAAATGAGTCACGTGGTTTTTCTCAACTGGGTGCAGAAGAGGCTGGCAGAAGGCTGGCAGATCTACAGTTGTTACGAAGCCGGAGCCTGCGGTTACTGGTTACACCGCGAGCTAGTGAAGTTGGGGGTCAAAAACCTGGTGGTGGTGCCCAAGGCGATGGGCCAAGGAGGCAAGAAGCAAAAGACTGATAAGCGCGATGCCGGGGAGTTGTGCGATTGCCTGGATCGCTATCTGCGTGGTCAGGATAAAGCCTTGAGTGTGGTCAGGGTGCCCACCGAAGACCAAGAGGAGAAGCGAGCACTGATCCGTTATCATCGCCAGATTATGGCCGACCGCGGCCGCTGTGAGGCTCGAGGCAAAGGCTTGCTGTGTGCTCAAGGCATCGAGGTCCATGGCCGATGGTGGCACGCTGAGAAGTGGCTGGAAGTCCAGAGCGATCCTCGGCTCAAGGACTGGATGAAGGAACAACTGATCGGTTGGCGCAACAAAATATTGAGCACTGATGAGGAGCAAGGCGCATTGCGGGAGCGGATCGCCGCACTTGCTCCGGCGATTCTCCCCAAGGGAGTCGGGGCCTACAGCGCGGCAGTACTCCAATACGAGATGAGAGGTTTCGCGCGCTTTACCAATCGGCGCCAGGTGGGCAGCATGACGGGTTTATGTCCAGGGATTCATCAAAGCGATGGTCGCGGCAAAGAGGGCTCGATCAACCGCTGTGGGATAGGGATTGTGCGCTGGACTTTGGTGGAGATGGTCTGGCGCCTGATGATCTGGCAGCCGCAGCATCCACCGGTGCGTCGCTTAGCGGCCGGCTTGGTCAAAGGCAAACGCGCCAGGAAGCGCTTGGTCGTTCAAGCAGCACGGCGTTTAGCGATTGATCTATGGCGCTTATCCACCGGGCAAACCACCCCTGAAAAACTAGGTTCAAGGCGAACAACGGAATAAATTTCGCCTTTTTCTGCAGTTCAATCTTTTGGCCCTCTCAACGTCTGCTGTCCGAACGCGAGCGATGGTGCTCGGTTTAAGCTTCTATCCGCTGGAGCAGGCTCAGCAACGGCGCGCGTCTTCAATGGCGCTTGGGTGAACAAACCCGCAAACTTAGATTAGACCGCTCGTTGCTGTCCCTGATTTGCTCATTGCATAAATCACCATGTTTGGAGGGTCATGCCGTGGACACAGGCTCAGTAGATCGCCGGGGAGGGACCGTGTGAACCGATAGGCACGCGGGAAATACGGACACGCCCGCGTTCCGGCACGACTGGGTTGGGTGGGGGCTCGAACCCACAACCAATGCCGAACTCCGAAATTCTTCGCGCGCGGGAGCTTTCGGGTCTGCTCGGTCAAGCTGGATCAGACGGCGGGCGCAGACCTTGCAGCATTGCGATCGCGAGCTTCGGATTCTTCTTGCGCTTTAGTTTGCGCTCTAAGATTCGAGCTTGTTCAATTGTGCCGAGTTCGAGAATAGCGACAGCCTCCAATTGATCGCCGAGTCGCTGGGTCGTGTGCGTGCCTCCGTTGCGATGCTCGGAAAGCCGCCTCTCTAAATCGATCGTTGAGCCGATATAGTGCCGCCCAGTCGATCCTCGCAGAATGTAAACCCAGGCCATTGGTAAAAACTGTGGGTCGGGTGGGGCTCGAACCCACGACCAACCCCGAAAGACTTTCGGGGCTGCTCGGTCAACCCGAATTCGAAAGCATCATTAGTCAAAAAACTATGGGTTGGGTGGGGCTCGAACCCACAACCAACGCCTTAAAAGGGCGCTGCTCTACCATTGAGCTACCAACCCC
>CAZMNG010000559.1:0-3817 GCA_964567505.1 uncultured Chthoniobacterales bacterium | reverse complement strand
GTTCCTGCCGAAAGTGGGGGGTCAACAACGGCCGTCACGGACATTGTTCGTTGGCAATGTTTAGTCGGGCATCCTTGC
This sequence comes from uncultured Chthoniobacterales bacterium, assembly GCA_964567505.1. Taxonomy (GTDB): domain Bacteria; phylum Verrucomicrobiota; class Verrucomicrobiia; order Chthoniobacterales; family JAFAMB01; genus JAFAMB01. The sequence continues at coordinate 3,739 of CAZMNG010000559.1, read as the reverse complement.
GCCCTAATCACAGGAGACAGCCAGGGACTAGGAGCCCTGACTGAGCTACTACGCGGGGCAGGTGCAAGCGTACGGAGATTCACCACAGCCGGCCCAAGGAAGTTGTGGTATCTACCCCTGCTGAAGGAACATCTCGCACAAGAAGGAACAAAGTTTGACTTATTCGTCCTTCATGGGTCCTATCAATATCCGACGTTTGCTGCGGCTCGCTTTTGCCGGGCTGCTAAAATCCCATATGTCTTCACGCCGCATGGCTCCCTGGATCCAGCCGTTCGCATCAAGCACCATTACCGGAATCGCCTAATTGATTGCCTGTATCACGACAGTGTGATCCGGAGCGCAAACGCCTGGCATTTCACCAGTGAGGGTGAGCGGTCTAGTTGCGAAAGGCAAATCTGGGAGAAGTCATTCGTCGAGCCGCTGGGCATCGATGTCGATAGAATCCCGAAGGAAGGGCCAGCCGGTAATTTCCGAGAGAAGTACGGAATTCCGAAGGAGGCGATCCTGCTGCTCTTCTTGTCCCGCATCACACGCAAAAAAGGAATTGACATATTGTTCGATGCCTTTCGTCGCCTTGTCGCCGGTGCCGCCGATGTCTTCCTCGCATTGTGTGGTCCCGTCGATGATGATATGCGCGGTCTGATCGAAGACGCTCGCCGTGATCGAGCCGTTGGAAGCCGTTTGGTCACCACAGGCCTGCTTTTGGGAGAGGATAAGAACGCTGCATTTTTCGACTGCAACTATTTTGTATTGCCAAGCTATTCAGAAAACTTCGGTATTGCGGCCTTTGAGGCTTTGGCATATGGAGTCCCAGTTCTGACGACGACCGGCATGAACCTCCACGCGGAGCTTTTACGAAGCGGTCGTACTTTAGTCGTACAGCCAACAGCGGATGCGCTTTATGAAGGTCTTTTAAAAATATCGGGAAAAGTGTGGCAGCCAACTGCCACCCGCGATGACGTCCGCGCTTGGCTTGAAAGAGAGTTTTCATGGCGCGTTCGTGCAAAAAAGCTAGCGCAGCGTTATTTCGAGGTGGTGGCTGCCACGGTGCGGTAATTGATTATAAAGCACGCGCTCCCCGTTCGGCTTCCGTCGAACGCATTCTTGGAAGATGATCGGATATCTGACCAAGCGCAATGGCCTCTCCAGGACGTGTGCCGTTCCTTCGTTAGCTTCACCTGCCAGCAGGGTCAAAAAGGCCGCGCCGCTCGATCACCAAGGTGGAAAGGTAGCGGGGGAGCTTTGTCCCCTTCGGCGTCATCGTTACGCAAAGAGAGCGCGGCGCGCCTGGAACGTTGTCTCTGCGGGAAATTACGACGCAGGAACCGATCAAAGACCGGTTCCTGATGGCGGGAAGGAGAAGCCGATCAAGATCGGTAAGATGTCAACCACGGTCGTTATGTCGCTTTCAAATGGCCGAGGTCGCGCGTCCGAGGGCTCTTTCGCCAATATCCGGCAGCTAATCGCGGAAGTGCGCCTTTAGATCAAAAACTGAAGCAGAGGTGCGTTTCGGTAATGATAAAATTACCATTTTTCGAGCGAGCGCGATGGAAGATTTGAATCAAATTGACGGCTATCAATGGGTCGATAGTGAGTTGACAGGCGCTCATAACTACCTTGCGCCGAGACTCAAATCGATATTGTTGGCGGAAAGGGAAGCATCGAAGGGAGAAAATCGTCTTTTCGATCTCGGTTGCGGCAATGGTGCTATTGCTGCCGTGTGTTCAGATCTAGGCTTTGATGTTACAGGTATTGATCCATCTCGTGAGGGAATTGCCCAGGCTCAAAGCGCGTTTCCACATTTAAAACTCGAGCGTGGTTCGGCTTACGACGATGTGGTTTCCCGTTTCGGACGTTTCGATTATGTCGTGAGCCTTGAAGTTGTCGAGCATGTCTTTGCCCCTCGCAAATATGCTGCAACACTTTACAGCCTGTGTAAGGAGAACGGCGTCGCAATCGTTAGTACTCCATATCACGGATACTGGAAAAATATGGCGCTCGCGCTTGCCGGAAACTGGGATTTTCATTTCACGGCTCTGTGGGATTGCGGGCATATAAAATTTTGGTCGATCAAGACATTAAGTATCCTTCTGCAGGAAGCGGGATTTCGCGACATTGTGTTTTATCGTGTCGGGCGGATCCCTCCCTTGGCCAAATCCATGATCGCTGTTGCTCGGCGCTAGTGAGGTGTCGTGTCCATGAGGTGTCTGCGAGATGTGATCCAGGCCTGAGTGGTGCTCTGGGTTGATGGAGCTTCGAGTCGTGACGAACGAGTGTGGTCGAGCAATCAGAAGGGGCCTGATCGAGGGATATTTACTCCAAAACCAGCCGGGCGCGCGGCCGGCTGATGATCGACACGGTTGATCTGCGGCTCCAAACCTATTGCTGTTTGACTTCATTCTGCCGAACGATCTTCCTACCGGCAGTAGCGTTGCGCGCGGCGCGCGCGGCCGATGAAGTGTGCCACGCAGAACCTCGTCGGACTGAAAGCGTTCGAACGTATCGGTTAAAATGCGCAAACATAGCATTCAACCGCTAACGCACACCAACCACGGGCAACTTTGGGCTCGAGACTCGAATTCGGGAACTCTAGGAATGGTTGCAATGTGTGACTTGTTGCCCGCTATGAATTGGATGAAAATTCGCAAGGCTGTTCGCGCGCTATCTTGGGCCCGGGATAGACGCGCCCTAATGTACGGAACCGCGGCATCAGTCGAGCATTTTGCTTGCCTCAAACAGCTGTCGACCGTTCAAACCGTGCTCGATATCGGTGCGAACAAGGGACAGTTCATTCTTGAAGCTATCAAATGGCATCCGGATGCGCGCATCATTGCCTTTGAGCCTCAGGGCGCGGAACGCGGAGTGATGACGCGTGTCTTGGCCGGAGTATCCGGCGTTACGGTCTATCCATTTGCGTTGGGGTGCGAAGACAGCAGGGTCCCTTTTCACATTTCCGCTTCGCCGGACTCTTCGTCGATTCTTAGGCAGACACCTTTGCAGGCACAATCCTTCCCCGGAACCAGGAATGCCGCGGAGGAAGAAGTCTTGGTGAAGCGTCTGGACCATGTGCTTGATCGTTCCGAGCTCATCGGGCCTTTGTTGTGTAAGATCGACGTCCAAGGTTATGAGCTCAATGTACTTAAAGGGTTTGGTGATCTCATAGACGCCGTCGACTATCTGATCGTAGAGCTGAGCAACGCGCCGTTCTACGAGGACGCGCCTAACAGCGCCGACGTGATCGCGTTTTTGGCCGCGCGAAGATTTCAAATCTTTGCCATTTACAACATGTATATGAGCGGTGGATTGTGTCTTCAGGCTGATTTCCTTTTTGCCCGTAATCGATAGAGGGCGCTGTCTACGTTTACGAGTACGACGTGGCTAATCCGAGAGATGCAATCCACTCGCCCGTTTTCAATTTGGCGTGAGTTGAAGGGCCGCTTCGAGGTCATCGATGAATTCCCGATCTCGAACATTCCCCCCGCATTATTGCGTGCAAGAAGCTTTTGGGGCGTATTGGGAGGACTGACCACCACGTCGAACGGAAGTGGCTGGTTCTGAAAGAATATGCCTGGCGGAGAACGCGCTATACATAGCCGCAATGTGCGACGCTGACAACGCGCATTGCATCGAGCATTGGCTCAAAAGCGCAATCAGCCCTAGGCCAATGGATGTAGTGGCGACGGCCAATCACGGAATGGATTAGATGCACGGGACATTGAAGAGAATGCTGATGGCGACT
>CAZMNG010000558.1:0-3835 GCA_964567505.1 uncultured Chthoniobacterales bacterium | reverse complement strand
CCATTGCCCGCGCCCTTATCAGCCAGCGAGACCGAGGGGGCACGACGTTCGACATCCAGAGCAACGTGTTTGGAAACCTACCGGTTCCACAAAGCGATTACGTCGAACGAAAGCAGTTGCAGGACGAACTCGAAAAGAAGCTGTTGGATCGAAATCACCCAATTATCACCCTCCACGGCGGAGGTGGGATGGGAAAGACAAGTCTCGCGCTTTTTGTTGCCCATAAGCTGGCTGGGGCGGCAACGCCACATTTTGAGTTCATCGTGTGGTTTAGCGCACGTGACGTTGACCTTAGGCCGTCGGGCCCATCGCCCGTTCGTCCTGCCGTGCTGGATCTTCCGACAATCAGTAAGCAATTCGGTTCACTGTTTGGCGCAGACGCCTCACTCGATGGATTCGCTCAGGTACTTCAGACGCCGAAGGCACACTCCGACAAAGGGATACTCTTCATATTCGATAACTTTGAAACTCTCGCGGACGTCGCCGGGATACATCGCTTCTTGGACGAGCATACGCATCTGCCGAACAAGGTGCTGATTACTAGCCGCGAACGGGCGTTTAAGGCAGACTATCCGATTGAGGTGCGGGGCATGGAATTAAGCGAGGCTACTATAATGCTCCGAAATAGCGCTCTTGAACTCGCAATCGATGCAGAAATGACACCAGATGTGATTGACGCGATTTATACCTACACAGGAGGACACGCTTACGTCATGCGCGTAATTCTGGGTGAGATGGCGAAAGAGCATCGATACATTCCCCCGAGAACTCTGATGCCACGCCGTCTAGATATTGTGGACGCGGTATTTGAGCGCTCCTTCAATAAGCTATCGGACGCGGGACGCAATGTTTTTCTCACAGTTGCCAATTGGCGTTCAGAGATTTCGGAACTCGCGCTGATTGTCGTGCTTGGGCAACGCGGGTTCGATGTCGAAGCGGGATTGGAGGAGTGCCAACGCCTTTCGTTGATCGCACAGAACCACTTGCCGGATGGAACGCCGTGTTATACGGCACCGCAGTTAGCGCGGGTATTCGGACAAAAGAAAATTCAGGGCGATACGGATCGACTGGTATTGCAGGAGGACCTTGAGATAATTCGAAAATTTGGCGTCCTATCAAGCGTAGGGCCAAACCAGCAAACACAGGAGGCTATCATACGCAGATTCGTGCTTTGGTGCACCACTGAAGCAGAGGGCAAGACCGAAGAAGCTATCGCACGGCTCGATCAGATTCTTGAAACGCTCGCCGATTTATGGGCTCCCGGTTGGCTGAGTCTCGCGGATTTCAGGCGCCGCACACAGCAGCCGGGCGAATCTATTCGTTACGCCTTGCGTCGAGCCGTCGAGGAGCAACCTTTCAACAAGGATGCATGGCTTGAGCGCGCAAGGTTCGCTGAACAGTGCCGGGACGACGCTACGCGTGTAGCGTCGCTGATTAGTGCAGTCGATGCAGACCCATCGGACGTGGAACTAATCCGTGAGGTTGCACTCCAACTGGCCAATTACATTGACGCTCATAAGTTCGAAATCCCCAAGACACGGCGCGGGGTGTATCTCGCTAGTGTTCGTGCGCACATGGAGCGGGTTTCGGACAAGCTCGACGCCACCGGGTTCAGTCGATTGGCGTGGCTTTTTCTTCTTGAGGAAAACGTATCGAAAGCAAAGGAACACGCGGAGGCAGGGTGCGCATTGGATCCTATGAATCAATTATTGTGTGAGGCTTTTGGAGAAAATCGAATCACAGATTCATTTAGCATAAGGTGTTAACTTTATATTTTTATAAACTGGACCTTTCCTTAAAATTGAGAGGCAAGATGGCGCTGCGGTAATGAATCTTGCAGAAAATCGTTAATGGACTCTGCAAGCAGTTCGCGACGAGCTGTCCAAAAGTCCTCGGCACGATTGATGGCCCAAAGGCCATCGTCAGGCGGAATACACTGGCTCTTAAGCACACGCTGATCGATGCGCTTGAGGTACACGTCAGGTCCGGTTTGATTAATAGACTTGTTCACATCACCGAGAATGAACGCGATATTGGCGATGTTGTCCGCGGTTGCCCGAGAGACATCAGGGAACTGTGCGCGTGGCAGGATGTGGTGGCGATCCACCGCGTTCTGTAGTACATCTTGCTCCCGGTGTAAAGTCCAGAATGCCCCGGTGCATGCAAGCAATATAGAGAGCCAGCAGCCCGCTCCTATCTGCAAGTGCTCCCGAGAAGTCGGAAGGCTCGGCTCAATTGAGGGCAGGATTATCCGCGATGGCGTTCGCAAGACATTGGCGCAGCGGAAGTCCGTTATTGAAGAACTGGTCAGAGCCATTAAGCAATACAGGCAGTCGCAGGATCACCAGGCGGTTCACGCGCTCAATAAGGCGCTTGAGCTGGCGGAGGAGCAGTTAACGCCTGACCATTGATCGACGCTCCGATTTGTCGGAAATCGAAAGCTGTGTAATGTTTCAGCCAAAGGTTGCGCGTTCTTTCCCGATGCAAGCATAGATGAGCAACTCGGGATGATAGCCCTGCCGGTTGGAGACCGGAGCGTCGGGAATGAACGCGCGGGCTGCAACTCCAGAATCCTCGACACCGTGGCGTTTCCGAGAGCCCTCGGCATTCATTGGAGTGCTGGAAGGGCGAGTAGCATCTGATGGGGCAGCTCCTCGGCTTCCGATGGTTCATCTTTCATGAACTGAGCCGTCGTCAAGGATGGCTTGGACGAGAAGCATCAACATCCTTTGCGGAAGGATTCATCGGCGAACTCAAAAATTTGAGTCGCCCTTATTTCAAGTTCAGTCGCCTGGTTCCCCTCAAAAATCGGCGGAAAAGGAAGAAGACGTAAGACCTAAGAACAAAATGAATAAAACTTTTGTACTAAGCGGGGTAAGAAAAATGACCGATTCGCATCCGGTTTCTAAACCAGTGAGTTTACCGGATTTTCAGAACGGCAATGACATGCGGGAGGTGCGCGGTGAGTGATAAAAGAGATGACTACGAATCCGAAGCCGAGCAAGCCGGCGAAATCGACAACAACGACGATGCAAACAATCGAACCAGCCGCCGCTGATATCACGAAAAAGCGAATGAGCGAAATCGTCGACCTTTTTATGCAGAAGGCCGAGGCTACCATCCAGCGGGCGGCGCTCAGCTGGGTTTAAAGCGGGCATCCAGAAGGAGCGGGCGAACCGGGGGGATTGCGCTTCCCCGCCACCGGCCACTCCGTTATTCTCTCTGTCTTAGCCAGCATCTTCCCCGGGAGGCAAACTGGGCGAGATATTTGCGGGTGGAGTCCCGCCCCCCTTAGGGAGCGCCCACTCAACGGGAGGAACGTACTGGGTTCCTACCTCTACGCATCCGCCTGGCGTGGGAGTTTGGCCCAATGGCGCCACAAAGGTCGAGTTAACGACGGACGGCTGACAGTTGAGTGGTCGCAAAACCGAAAAAATGAAAATATCCAACGCAGGAGCGCGGGTTTACCGAGCTGACAACCTCGTCATCTGGATACCGACCGCTGCGCTGGTTGCTGTTCCGGCGGGAGGCATCGGTGTGCCCGGGAATACGGTGTGGCAAGTTGATATTTAGATGGAGCGCTAAGCGTCTTGAGAATATTGTTTCGTTTCCTGCGCCTGTCCCCAGCCAGCCTCGTCCTTGCTATATCAAGGATATTGAAGCCAGGCAAAAAACTAGCGGATCCGGTACTTTTGGCATCTAGCCCGACGCCGTCGCCAAAGCCGGAGAGGTAGCGTTTACCAGCGATCACCGGACTGATCAAAGCACTGATACCGGAAATCCGGAGGGCAAGAGTCGCCCAGAGATATTGTTATTACGTCTTCCTGTCTCGCCC
>CAZMNG010000557.1:0-3840 GCA_964567505.1 uncultured Chthoniobacterales bacterium | reverse complement strand
CGGGTGCCGGGTCATAAAGCGATCGACCGGGTCGGAAACCATCGCTGTATTTTTCTCAAATGCGCGAACGAAATCGCCATGGGTGAAGATGCCGGCCAACCTCTCCGATGGATCCGTGATCACCGCGAGCCCGGCCCGGCGCTCGTTCATGGAATGTAGAACCGCGAGCACCGTCGTTTCCGGCGCAACGATCGGCATCCGTTCTTTGCCGCGCATGATATCGCCCACGCGTTGAAGCAAGGTTTGTCCGAGCCGGCCGCCGGGATGGTACTTGAGGAAGTCGTTTTCATCAAATCCGCGGACTTCAAGCAGTACCATTGCCAGGGCGTCGCCTAGCGCGAGTGACACCGTCGTGCTCGACGTCGGCGCGAGATTCATCGGACACGCCTCCTTTTGAACGGAGCAATCGAGAACAACATCGCTCTGCCGCGCCAAGGTTGACCCGGTGTCGCCCGTCAGACAGATCATTTTGACATGAAAGCGTTTCAGGGCCGGGAGAATGTTGAGCAGTTCCGCGGTCTCGCCGCTATAGCTGATGGCAAGCACGACATCTCGCTCCGCTACCATTCCGAGATCGCCGTGCAATGCGTTAAGGGGACTGAGCACAAACGCTGGTGAACCGGTGCTGGTCAGGGTGGCTGCTATTTTTTCGCCAATCTGCCCCGATTTTCCCACGCCAAGCACGATTATCTTCCGTCCAGCTTCGACGGCTTCAAACAATATTTGGACAGCCTGCTCGAACCGCTGGTCCAACCGATCGTTGAGCCGTTGCAACTCCGCGATCTCGATCGCAATTACGCGCCGCGCTTTCTGGAGATAATTCATTTCGGGATGGGCGGGAATGTTACACCGGCTGGGACGGAAGTCACGCGCGCTTAACCTGCCAACTCCGTCAACACTCGGAGGTTGACGACATCTTCCTTCAGATCCTCTTTTTTAGGGGTTTCCAGTACTTTCGGGATACCGCTGAATTCGGTTGAACGCATGATTTCCCGAAACGGCGCCAAACCGATCTTTCCTTTCCCGATGTGATCGTGACGATCGACATGGGATCCGAGCGGGGTTTTGGAATCGTTTAGATGCAATGCCGCAAGACGTTTGCGGCCGACGATGTGATCGAATTTCTCAATCGTTGCCCAGAAGCCCTTTGCCGTCGAAATATCGAATCCGGCTTCGAACAGATGTGCCGTGTCCAGACAGGTGACGAGGCGATCCTGAAATTTGGAACGTTCGATGATTGCTGCCAGATGTTCGATCTTATGTCCGAGACAAGTGCCCTGGCCGGCAGTGATCTCAAGAGCAACCTTCGAATTGCCCCCCGGCACCGACCCGAAAACAGCATCCAACGCTGCCACAACGCGATTCAATCCTGTTTCCTCGCCGTCACCCATGTGCGCTCCAGGGTGGAGCACGAGAAAGGGGAGCCCGAGTTGATCCGCTCTGCTCAATTCCTCGCTGAGCGCCCGGATCGATTTCTCCCGGAACTCGTCGTTTTTTGCTGCTGGGTTGATCAGATAGCTCGTGTGGCCAAATACGACCGTGGGCCGATCCGGATAATCGCTGTAAGCGGCGAGCTCGCTCGCGGTGAACGGCTTCACGAACCATTGCATGTTGTTTTTGACGAAGATCTGAATGGCCGTGCATCCGATCGACCGGCCACGTTCAAGCGCCTTGGACGGGCCGCCCGAAATCGACATATGCGCTCCGAGCAGGAGCGGTTGACTCTTTTTCGCGGTTGCCCGGCGGGCGGTCGTAGATCCGGTCTTTCGTGGCATAAAGATGAGTGACTCTCTATTTTTGCAGCTGCGGAAGGAATTGCCAGGTTGGATCTTGAATCGTTCCAGTGCCCCGGACATCCACCGTGCCGTTGTCGACCGTGCCGTTGAAATCGATTAGGCCTGCCGGTAAATGGAACGCCCCCGCGAGAACCATCGCGTGCGCACGGGACGCGAGCCGGAGCCCCGTCAGTTGAAACGACGCCTGATCAGATTTGAACTCGACTTGAACGTCCAATGGTTCGGCGAACCCGAGCCGGCCAAGTTGCTGCAGCAACGGTGCAAAGAATTTTGAGGCGCTCAACGTTGCACCTTCGGTGGCCACGGTCCCGTCGACTGCCGGAACTCTCTTGTGACCGTTTGTGATCCGGAATTCGCCGGATCCTTTCATCACCGGGATCTCACCGCCGCCGAATTGAACCGTGAACGGTGCTTGCGCATCGATCCCGATTCGAACGTTGTCTGCCAATCCGTTTTCAAGTGTGCCGGCAGCCCGGACTGCCGGAGTGACGGTAAATCGCACCGATCGTAGAAACCGTGCCGCTCGCGGATCGATCCAGGCCGCAATTGCCGCCGGGGCGAGATGCGCTTCGAAATCGTCAATCGTGACACGGTCCCGGGTAAGGTCGCAGGCAAACTTGCCGGCCCCGTTCCCCTCGTCGCGGGCGATCTCGACCGGATCGCACTGGACGACGTTGTCCCTAAGCTCGAACTTGGCCGCGGCCGAATTCACAAGAGTCCCGCGAAAAGCCGTTTTGCCCAACCAGACCTGGCCGGAGCCGGATAATTTTGCCAGAGCTCGCGATACCCCCGAAAAAGTCGCCTGAACTACCGGTGGCGTGCGAAAATCCCATTCGTGCAATGCATTTTGAAACTTCAGCGGCCAAAGAGGCGCCAATTCGCTCGGATTGAGCGCAGAATTGATCCGGAGTCGAAACTCGCCGGGGCGGTTTAGCACGTCTCCTGACAGCGTTCCGGATCGATGTGTCACCTGCGCATTGACGACCATCCAGGAACTGCCCGATTTCGAGAATTCAGCTCGCATACTCTGGAATCTGACGCCCCGGAAAGAAAACTCGTCGAAGTTCAGTTTTCCCAGGAGCCGGCATTGGCCGTCGCGCCGGACCGCGCCGCTGACTTCGACTTCAAGTGGCGCATCAAACGCAAGTTCTTTCGCCCACGGGAATTGGGAATCGCCTGCCAGCAGCTTGGCCGGATCGAGCCCACTGCGAACCTGAAAATTTTTTTCCCCACTTGCCAGATCCCAGGTGCCGATCGCAACCAGTTCGCCGCGGGCATCGCGCACGGCGAGCCTGTCGAGATCGAGTTTCAGGTTCTTCAGTGAAAACCGGCAATCGAGATCGCGAAGCTGATAATACTCGCGTGTCAGAGTGCCCGCAAATAAATGCCCGCCCTCCAGCCGCAGCGAACCCGGATCGGACAGATCGACCTGGAATGTGAAGTCCAATTCAGGTTGTCCATTGGGGAAACGAATTTTGTGCATCTCGCTGGTGAGAATCCGCAGGAATTTCTGTGGCCCTGTCTCACCCGGCTCCGTGCCGGTTGCCACTCTTTGCGGTAGTCTGAAGCTGCCCGGGTTCACCAGCGTTCCGGACGCTTGCAAGCGAATCCCGAACATAACACCGGAAGCTTGGCGAACTTCGATCCGGCCCGGGAAAAAATAGATCCGGGATTGAAGCCCTGTGATCCGAATTCGTGCGGCATTGGGCCCCGATGCATCCACGGGGATTGAAATCTTCGCATCGTGCAAATCCACGGCGTTCAATGCCGGCTCACCTTGAAGTAGATTGGCGTAGTTGATGTCCAGCGACAAATCGCTGATTTGAGCAATGATCATCTGCCGGCGCCCGCTGTCGTAGATTTGCAGGTCTTTGGCGACCAGACCACGGACCGGATCCAGGGTCAGACGACGAACTCGTATTTCGAGTCCGAACGCTTCAAATTCCTTGGACAGCATCGCGCGCCAGTGTCCTCCGAATCCGGTGTGGTAATAGTAAAATGCAGCCCAGGAGAGCAGGAGAATCAGAGTCACGGGCATCAACCA
>CAZMNG010000556.1:2735-3847 GCA_964567505.1 uncultured Chthoniobacterales bacterium | reverse complement strand
ATAGAAGTACCGTACGGCAAAGTTTCTGGTTCATCTGCCTCAGACGATGGCAATCCGATCCCCGGTGCAGATTGAATCTGATTGTACCGCGCAACTGAAGGAAATGGAGTAATGTTGATGCTTTTCATGGCGGTATCATAGTTCCGTGCCGAGATTGAACAATCGGGCGAACGCAGTGCCGAAAATAGGTGCGCCGACGACGCCGGTAGAGGAGTTCCCGAGCTGGACCAGGTAATTTTCCTAAGGCACTCAGGGAAAAGTCAGAAGGCCGAAGGCAGAAGGCAGATTTAGGAAGTAAAGGCTGGAGTAAGCGAAGCGTCTCGCTTTGCAGAGGCAGCCGGCAGAAGAGGAAGAAGGAAGCCTCACTTCTGCCTTCTGCCTTCTTCCTCCCCCCTGGGGGTCCGATCGAATCGCTTTTGCTCGCAGCTTTAATGTGATAATACCGCGCAACTGAAGGAAATGGATTCCCCTCAGGAATAGCATTCACCACGTTATCAGGATACTGGATAATGTTTTCCCAGTTATTGTCCCCGTTATTCATGGCTCCTTCCCGGTGCGATCTGCGATGATTTCGCTGCGAGTTCCTCACGCCAAGTGCTTAGTATGGCCTTTCCGTCCGGCGTTCCCAGTCCTGTGCATGCGTCCCATCCCGGTCCGGCGGCGTAGCCCTTGATCGTGTTCTTGATCGCGTTCGTTCCCGACGTGACATCATACACCACACCCTTCGCCACGTTCGCGTACAGGAACGGATTCAGGAATCCCACGTTCTTCCTCTTCGCCTGATTGAGCCGCGCCACAAGTGCCGCCATCAACGGTGCCACCGCACTCGTCCCACCCGATGCACCCTCCGAAGTGTCCACGCGCGTGAAATAATTCGTCGCGCTCATCGCGATGTCCGGCACCCCACGGCCCGGTTTTCCGTTATCGATCGATACCGGCAGCTTCGCCCGACGCAACGCACACCGTGATTCCAAGCGCTCCTGCCGCCGCGAACATCTCGTGATACGCGTGCACGCCCTGCTGGTCAGTGGAAATTTCCGGCCCGCCCCAGCTGATCGAAATCACGCTGGGCTTTCGTTGCGAGTCATGGACGGCTGCGCTGATCGCGTCGG
>CAZMNG010000556.1:0-2725 GCA_964567505.1 uncultured Chthoniobacterales bacterium | reverse complement strand
CCTTTGGTTTGTCCGGTACCGTCCAGCGCCGTACCGTTCACACTGGTAGGGAAGTTGTACCGGGTGGCGAATTCCGTCGCCGACACTCCGTTCTGGCCCCCCGGTTCGCTGTGCGCTGCGCTCTTCTGCCGGTGCGGCGCCCGGTGCTTTTGGGCGCGTGTCGAACCCGAAAACGCCCGTCACGATTTTGCTAAGTTCTTCTGGCAGCGTGATTTCGCCCCTCCTGCCGCGGTAAGTTCCCGTGGCGTGATGGTAGATCTGCACGTCGGCGTGAAACGCCGCCAGCAAATCGCCCAGCTTTCCGTTCAGCACGACAGACCGCTCCGCCGCGCTGCGGTGCACCACCGTCAGGTTGTGCTCCTGCCATGAAATGGAACACAAGGGGCCGTGAGTCTTACACACCTTAGGCGCAAAGAATTGTTCCTGCGGTATGTGATCGTAATTCGTCGGATCAACTAAGAGTTGGCCGCACCGATAGGAGAAGGCAGGCCCTGGCCCGGCCAATTGATGGGTCGGTTCGGACAAGTCAAGGAGAGTACCGAATGATGCCTCCCGCTAAGCTAAATTATGAAGGTTGGGACAATACTCGCTATCGCAGCTGCCGCCGTTGGGCTGACTTCAACTGCAGTAGCAGATAAATACGATGATCTCGCTAAACAAGGGTATCGCTGGATAAATACCGATGGGTTACTCGCTTGTCCTTCCAAAGACGATGTACAGCACATGGTCAAAGACCTAAGCGACCCGAACCCGCAAAGCGAAACGGACCAGATACACATGGTTGAACAACTGCGAGCCTACTTTCTTATCCAGGGAGCACTAGTTCAGGTGGTCCAGGAGGACAAAGCTTCGGATATGACGCAGTTCAGCGAGGCTGGACTCAACGGAACTTTTTGGACGCTCAATAAATTTCTCAGCAAGCGTCCAATTCGCAACATAATCGGGATTATCGAAATCCCTTCAAACCCGGCTTCACCCATGGTTAACGTACTTGGCACTAATGACGCGGCCATGCCAGGTGCAACTGCAACGCCCGGCGAACCCGCGACGCCTAGCGCAAGCCCGACGCCTTAATCTCCGGGCGCCGAACAGATGGTTGTGTTGCGACTTGGTAGTCGAGCCAAAGGTCGGGTCAGATGATCGTCCTTTTCGGATATTATAGCCGATGTCCCTGTTAAAGAGATGAGCTGCTTCGTTAGGGATTCTATTAGCTGCAGTTTGGCATTCAATTCCAGAGTAAGATCAATAACCCTGGCTAGGTCTTCTTTCGATGCCTCTGCGTTCGGCTTCGCAATCACTTTTTTTAGTTCGCTGATTTCCGAAGACAAGCCTGACGCCTCCTTTTCTAGAGCAACCAGACGCGTTGCGAAGTGCTTGATCGCCTCGGCTATCTGCTCTTGATCATTCGCTGGCGGTTTTTGGAAGGCAAAAGCGAAGCCGGCTTTCTTTCTCAGCTCGGCACGAGGTGGCACGTCCCCATCCGCAGCATGCGCAATAAGTACTTGCAAACTTTCTGCCGATGCGCGCAGCGATAGGCCTTCGCCCCTGGGCAGGATTTCGTTTGGCAGAAAAACGCTCGGGGATTCCGAACGCAAATGCGTTTATCAAGGGTCAGTCGAAAAAAAACAAATTTATTCCACGCCGTCGTGTTCGCTTGTGTCTGCTTAAGTGCCTGTCCGTCGACCACTATTTTTGAGATCATTGCATCCAGACCAGCATCTCCTGCGATTATGCGCCGAACGAGGCGACAGCTCGGACGCGCTGGTCTTCCGGCAAAAACGGCGGACGGAGATGGAAGGACCGGAGCAGATGCTCAAATTGCTTCCTCCAACAGGGTGTTCGCGGGCTTGAGGATGTTCTCGAATCCGATTAGATTTAAGGCTCGCGGGCCGGGCCTTTCGGCGAGACGGGGTATTGCGCAAAACACGGCGATTTTCCCCGCAAGATAACAACGGAGAATGTACAGAAAATCATCGAATTTTGTCGGCACACGAAATCCGTAAACTGGATAAAGGCTCTGGATTGCCCGGGTGGCGATCAACAGGACATCGGTGCGGATTGGGTTGCCGCCTCTGCGCGTGCGTCACGGTGAGCCGGGAAGTATTGGACCTTGCGGCGGCGAGTCGACTTGGTAGCGACGGGACTCCATTATTTACGACTGTGCAGGGGAGGAGACGTCACCGAAAATCCGCGTTAGGACTCTTAAGCTGCTTTCCTTTCCGACTGATTTGGCGGACGGTGGCGCATATGTCGAAGGTCTTTAAAGTATCTAGAAACTTCACAATACGCGGAGCAAAATTGATCCATGCTGATTCCGCGGAGCAGGCTATTGCCATCGCCACAGCAGAGGATCATCCGGAGTTTTTCGAGGGACGCTTGGGATCCAACATCGGTCACGATGTATGGACGCACGTTGGAAGAGTTTCTTCTGATAATGAAGATCTTAGGGCTGAGGAGGTTTCGTAAATAATCTCATTCCGGTCGCCGCATCAGGCTACAAACGCGAGACAAACGACTGTTACCGTCAACTAAAAGAATTCAGAAAATTGAGATAGAAAGAAGCGGCTCACAGCCCTCTGGCAAACGACCGGCCGAGTATTTTACTGGCACTGTGCGCATTGAGCCCGGGTTCGAGGCGAAAGACCCGGCATGTCCGCTCGGCACCGGCCCTTATCTGACCTGTCCCTCTTTTCGTCGCTTTCGCCTAAGCGAACCCAGGTTCGCT
>CAZMNG010000555.1:0-3850 GCA_964567505.1 uncultured Chthoniobacterales bacterium | reverse complement strand
CGCCGAGAAGCGATACCCGATTCATCGCAAGGCCCCTACTCTGATTGAGCAGGACACAAGCGCAAGTATCCTCGAGACCGGAATCAAAGTCATTGACTTGATCTGTCCGTTCTCCAAGGGAGGCAAGGTGGGCGCGTTTGGCGGTGCTGGTGTGGGCAAAACCGTTGTGATCATGGAACTGATCAATAACATTGCCAAAGGTCACGGCGGTTATTCGGTATTCGCCGGTGTCGGTGAGCGGACCCGCGAAGGCAACGATCTTTACACCGAAATGTCGGAAGCCGGCGTCATCAACCAGCAAGACTTGGGCAAGTCCAAGGTTGCCCTGGTGTATGGCCAGATGAACGAACCGCCAGGCGCGCGGTTGCGGGTCGGATTGTCGGCTTTAGCGATGGCTGAATACTTTCGTGACGAGAAAAATCAGGATGTCTTGCTCTTCATCGACAATATCTTCCGTTTCTCGCAGGCTGGATCCGAGGTGTCTGCTTTGCTTGGCCGCACGCCGTCGGCGGTCGGTTACCAACCGACACTGGCGTCCGAAATGGGCGATCTTCAGGAGCGAATTACCTCGACGAACAAAGGTTCGATCACCTCGTTCCAGGCGGTGTACGTGCCCGCGGACGATTTGACTGATCCGGCGCCTGCGAACACGTTTGCGCACCTCGATTCAACGATCGTGCTGGAGCGCTCGATTGCGGAACTTGGAATTTACCCGGCGGTGGATCCGTTGGCTTCGACTTCGAAAGTGCTTGCGCCCGAGCTCGTCGGGCAGGACCACTACGACGTGGCTCGCGGCGTTCAACGCGTGTTACAGCGCTACAAGGACCTGCAGGATATCATCGCGATTCTTGGCATGGATGAATTGAGTCCGGAAGACAAATTGGCGGTGTACCGCGCTCGCAAGATTCAGCGGTTCCTGAGCCAACCGTTCCATGTCGCCGAAGTGTTCACTGGCAAAGCTGGAAAATATGTTTCGATTTCCGATACGATCCGCGGGTTCAAAGAAATTCTGGCTGGCAAACATGACGATGTTTCGGAGCAGAATTTCTACATGAAGGGTGGCATCGAGGAGATTCGCGAACTCGAGGATTAGCTTCGTATGGCAAAACTGCGGCTCGAGATAGTCACACCGGAAGCCAAGGCATTTTCGGAAGAAGTGGATATGGTGGTTCTCCCGGGTGTTGAGGGAGAGCTGGGAGTGTTGCCTTTGCACGTTCCGTTGATGACGCGGCTGCTGCCCGGCGAAGTCCGAATCACCCAAGGGCAGAAGCAGCTAGAACTGGTTGTCGGGAACGGTTTTGTCGAGATCCTCCCGGACCGGGTTGCCATTCTGACCGACATGGCGATGACGGACAGCGATGTCGATGAGCAGGCCGCGGAAGACGCAGTCGGACGAGCTCAGACGGCTCTTGGCGATAAGAGCCTGAATACGGACGAGATGGCCGAGGTTGAAAGTGCCCTTGCGCGATCGATTGCGCAGCTGAGGTTCAAACGACGCAAGAGTTCTCATTAAGGATCTCTGAGCGGTGGCGGCTCGTCGAGTTTCCGCTGAATCGGGCCGCCGGCATTCATCCGGCGAAGGACGATATTGTAGCGCGCCCGAAGCCGCGGACTCGGGCTTCGAGGATCCCAGCCGCGCGGGAAGGGCAGCATCGCGGCGAGCATTGCGCACTCCGAGCGGCTTAGCTGTTTCGCCGGCACATTGTAATAGTGCTCCGCGGCTTCTTCGATCCCGTAAATGCCGTCACCGAGTTCGATCACGTTGACGTAGAGCTCGAGAATCCGCTGTTTTGTCAAAAGATGCTCCATCAAAAAGGTGAAATAAGCTTCGAACCCTTTTCTGGTCCAGGATCTGCCTTGCCAGAGATACAGGGACCGCGCGCACTGGTTGGTAATGGTGGAAACCCCCTGTACCGGGCGATGTTTTTCCTCTGCGAGCTGGATCGCTTTCTCCATCTCGATCCAGTCGAACCCGTCGTGCGTGAAGAACCGGGTGTCTTCCATCTGCCAGACGGCGTCGAGAAAATCATTAGGAACTCTGTCGAGCGGGATCCATCGGTAGTGAATTTCGCCCTGATAGCGCCTGAAGACCAGGGCCTCAATTCGGCGGAAGACCATGAGGGTCGTGATCGGTGGATTGAAATAGCGGACATAGACAACTTCAAACACCGGGACAACCAGCAGCAGCATGAGAAACAGGATTGCTACGCGAAACCAGGGCAGGTTTTTCCGCGTTTTTCGCGCCATGCACCGATCCTCAGTCGAAACGAATGGAAACGGACCGGCCATGGCCATCCAGCTGCTCGATTTCGCTGAATTGCGAAATGATGGAAACCGATTTGTGCAGAGACTCTCGATCATATCGCACGATGCTGGTTCTTCGCTGGAACTGATCAACCGTGAGTCCGCCAAATGACTTACCCGCGCCGCCGGTTGGCAGCTCGTGGCTCGGGCCGGCGAGGAAATCGCCCGCCGCAACCGGTGAAAAGCCACCGATGAAAATCGCGCCGGCATTCAGGACCGCTTCGGACATTTTTTCGCTGTGCTGCGTAACCAGCGAAATGTGCTCAGGCGCGAACTCATTTGCGATCGTGATCGCTTGCTGTTCGTCTTTTGCGAGCACAAAGAACGCGTTCTGCTCCAGGACTTCACGTACCGCGGCACCTCGCGACAGCGCCTTGACCTGACGGGCAATTTCGTTTTCCACCGCCTCGAGCAGCTCGGCATCCAGAGCGACCAGACAGATGACGCTTCCCCGTCCGTGTTCCGCCTGCGCAAGCAAATCCGCCGCAACCCAGCTCGCGTTCGCCGTGTTGTCCGCGATGACCATGATTTCGCTTGGGCCGGGAATCAGGTCGATCGCGACGTAACCGAATACCTGGCGTTTTGCTTCTGTAACGTAGGCGTTTCCAGGCCCGAAAATCTTGTCGACACGTCGGACTGTTTCTGTCCCGAAAGCGAGGGCACCGATAGATTGGGCTCCACCGATCTTGTAAATTTCCGTTGCGCCTGCCAATTGCAGAGCGGTTAGCAGGCCGGGATTCATCGTTTTACTCGGACCGACGGGGGAAACCGCGACGATTTCCGGAACCCCGGCAGCCGCCGCGAGCGAAACCGTCATAATCGCTGTCGACACCAGCGGTGCCATGCCGGCCGGGATATACACGCCGACTCTTCTGAACGGGTGGAAGCGCTCGCCTACCTCTGCCCCTTGCACATTCGTCGACTTCCAATCCACCCGCAGGCCATGGGATGCGAACTCCGTCACGTTCACGTGGGCGGCTTCCAGGGCGTCCAGCAATCCCGGTTTCACCCGGCTTGTCGCGGCCTCGATCTCGAGGTCCGAAACCGCGAGCTCATTCGGCTTGAGCTCGACGCGATCGAACTGTCGTCCGAAGTCGATCAACGCCGGGTCGCCGCGCCGTCGGACCTCGGAAAGGATAATAGAAACCTGACTCGCCAACTTTTCGTCCGGCGCGTATCTACGGGACAACTGGCTGATGGCGGAGACGTCCTGCTCCATACGAAGATCGATGACTTTCATGGGCGCCGAACTTTGCACTGCACCAGGGACGCGTGCAAGAGCGGGCCAGGCTAGGCTAGGCTAGGCGTTCGCCGTTCGCCGTTCACCGGCGCAGTCAGGACATCGGTAACAGCGGTAACTGTTTTAGTTCATGATTTGATTTTGTCATCTGCGAACTGGATCGGACAACAAATTGGCGCCCAGACTTATCCATAATCGCCCCGGACCGGTGGGTTGCGAAAATGCCTGGTACAGGTACGCAATGTTGAACGGCGAACGGCGAACGGCGAACGCCGAACGGCTTGGTTTCCAAGACAGATTTGTTGT
>CAZMNG010000554.1:0-3852 GCA_964567505.1 uncultured Chthoniobacterales bacterium | reverse complement strand
GGGTCTGAACCTGGTTGCGACCTCGTGCATGGTTCGGCAAAGAATCAAGATCTCCAACCCGTACGCGTCAATACTACCGGCATTCGCCGGGCTCCCCATTTTCCGGGCCTTTTTTCGAATACGCCCGCGATTTCGTGCCCGCAAGAATCGCAGCGGCCGGCCTCGAGATTCCATTCTCCGAGCGTATACCAATCGCGTTCGATCAGCCGTTTGCCGCAACCGGGGCACCACGTGCTGCCGCCCTCCATATCGTGAACATTGCCGGTATAAACGTAGTGCAGGCCCTTCGCCAGCGCGATCTGCCGGGCTCGCGTTAGCGTCGCGGGCGGCGTGTGCGCCTTGTCAAGCATCTTGAAATCCGGGTGAAACGCGGTGAAGTGCCACGGCACGTTGGGACCCAGATTTTCTGCAAACCATTCTGCGGCGCGGTGCAGCTCCACGTCGCTGTCGTTTTCGCCGGGAATGAGTAGCGTAGTAACTTCGAACCACACGTTCGTTTCGCGCCGCAGATAGACGAGCGTCTCGAGCACGGGCTGCAGTTGGGCGAAGCAGAACCGGTGATAAAACTCCTCGGTAAACGCCTTGAGGTCCACGTTGGCGGCGTCCATGTGTCGGTAGAATTCGGGACGCGCATCTGCGGTGATGTAGCCCGCGGTCACCGCGACGGCCCGGATGTCAAGCTGGCGGCAAGCATCGGCAGCATCGATCGCAAATTCGGCGAAGATGACCGGGTCGTTATATGTGAACGCAACCGATCGGCAGCCCAAACGTTGCGCAATTCTGGCGATCTCCTCCGGCGCCGCGGCGTCCGCCAGCCGGTCCCACTCCCGCGCTTTGCTGATGTCCCAGTTCTGACAAAATCGGCAGCCGAGATTGCACCCAGCCGTGCCAAAGGAAAGCACGCTGGTGCCCGGCAAGAAATGATTGAGTGGCTTCTTCTCGATGGGATCAACACAGAACCCGCTGCTGCGACCATAAGTTGTGAGAATCATCCGGTCGCCCACACGCTTGCGCACAAAACAGAATCCGCGCTGGCCGTCGTTCAATTTGCAAAAACGCGGACAGAGGCGGCACTCCATGCGCCCGTCGGGCAGCATCGTCCACCAGCGGCCCGGATGATCGGAAAGAGGAAACGTCATGCTGAACGAAATGCGTTCGCGAATCTCTTCATCACACCTTGCCACACATGGCTCGCGCACGCACGCCGACATATCTTTGCCCGGTCAGGGCGCAGGATATTCCGCAAGCGAGTCCGCTTTCGCACGCGGCTCTCTTATCACATGCTATTGGTTGCCACATTTCGAGTTCGAGGTGAATGGCTTGAGACCTTGCGAACATCCTCTTAGAGTTCACGCGAAATCCTAACCTAAGCAAGAGAGGTACGCGAACGTGGCAATCGAACATAAACGTTTGGGAAAACATGGGGTCCTGGTAAGCAACATCTGTCTGGGCACCATGAACTTCGGATGGCACACCACCCAGGAAGAAAGTTTCAAGATCATGGACCGGGCCTTGGAACTCGGCATCAATTTCTTCGACACCGCTGACGTCTACGGCTGGGGCGGCGAGCAGGGTGACACCGAGCAGATCCTCGGACGCTGGTTCGCACACGGAGGCGGTCGCCGGGAGGCGGTAGTCCTGGCCACCAAGGTCTTCAATCCCGTCAAACGCCAGGCCAACCTAGCCGAGCCTAACACGGACCGCCGCAGCCTTTCAGCCTACAAAATCCGCAAGCATTGCGAAGGCAGCCTGAAACGTCTTCAGACTGACCATATCGACCTTTACCAGATGCACCACGTGGATCGGGACTGTCCGTGGGCCGAGACTTGGCAGGCCTTCGAACAACTTGGAAACCAGGGCAAAGTGGTTTACGTGGGCTCCAGCAACTTCGCGGGATGGGATATCGCCACGGCCTGCCAGGAGGCTTCCAAACGCGGCTTAATGGGCCTGGTCAGCGAACAAAGCATCTACCATCTGAACAACCGCACGCTGGAACTGGAGGTCATTCCCGCCTGTAGGCATTATGGCTTGGGACTGATCCCATGGAGCCCTCTGGGCGGCGGCCTTCTGGGCGGAGCGCTGGAGAAGCTGGCAAGCGGCCGACGCACGAGCGAGGAATCCCTGAAGGAAATCGAGGAAAACCGGTCCAGGCTGGAACAATACGAGGCTCTTTGCAAACAACTGGGCGAACCTCCGGCGGCGGTCGCCCTAGCCTGGCTTTTGCACAACCCTGTCGTGAGCGCGCCCATCATCGGTCCTCGAACCATTGCGCAATTGGACTCCACCCTGCGCGCCACGGAAATCACGCTGAGCGAAGAAACCTTGAAAAAGCTTGACGAGATTTTTCCCGGCCCCGGCGGCGAAGCCCCGCAGGCCTACGCTTGGTAGGGTTAACGAAGGGACACGTTCCCCGGTTGATCTTCTCCATCCCTTCGTAGAGATGCATCAGGGATTGGTTGGAAAAGCCGGTCCCTACCCGGCCGGCAAAAAGGAGACCCTCCGGGCCGTAATACGGTGTATCCGGGTGCCTCCTGAACTCCCGAATCTCCTTCCGCAGTTCCCCGGACGACCAACGGTTTGCTTTGACTAGGAGGGGCTAGCAAACCGGCCAATATTCCGGTAGACCCCGGCAAAGCTCGTCCGTATCGCCTTGAACTATTAGCGCGATGAATGAAACTCAAGGATGGTGGCGGTGCCCGAACGACTGGCAAATGGTGGACGATTTGAACTTTTGCCTGTCCACACCGACTGCATCGCTGCCTTGTTTGAAGCGGTCGCTGAATCAAAGACCGAAATCTCGCCTTGGATGGAGTGGTGTCACTCGAATTACTCGGCAAATGAGACGAAGCAGTGGGTAGATTCGCGGAGTCAAGCCTGGGAACAGGACAAGGAATACTGCTTTCTCACTCTCGATGCTCAGTCGAAACAGGTTTTGGGTACCTGCGGGCTAACCGACGTGCATGCCAGACATCGCTTCGCCAACCTGAGCTATTGGATACGGACTTCTCGGACACGGGAAGGTGCAGCGACGGAAGCGATCCGGCTGCTCGCCGATTTTGGATTTGCAACCCTTGGGTTGGCCCGAATTGAGATTGTCGTCGCAGTGGTAAATTTCGCCAGCCAAAGGGCAGCGGAGAAGGCCGGCGCCTGCCGGGAGGGCTTACTGCGCAATCGCATTACTCACAGGGGAGAGCTTCACGATGCCTATATGTATTCGCTCATCCCGTCGGCAGCATAAACGGTCTATTCGCACAAACTGGCAATCGCAGTCAACGGGACTTAGTCCGCATCGAAGAATGCAT
This sequence comes from uncultured Chthoniobacterales bacterium, assembly GCA_964567505.1. Classification (GTDB taxonomy): domain Bacteria; phylum Verrucomicrobiota; class Verrucomicrobiia; order Chthoniobacterales; family JAFAMB01; genus JAFAMB01. The sequence continues at coordinate 550 of CAZMNG010000554.1, read as the reverse complement.
TCCATTAATAGTAATAGCATTACTTCACAGGCGCTCATAGGGTGCGGCAACAACCTTATGAAAAATATACCTCACCGATTGGCAACCGGCTCATTGTGGGCCGTCGCACTTGGTGTCTGCTTCTCTCTTCCTGGCTTTGCCAGCGGCACCGATTTTCAAACTCCGCACGCGGTTGTCCAGTCAGCGGGGGGTGAACTCCATTTCGATGAGAGCATTACACTCGGCAGAGGTGAACAAAGTGCGCTGGCAGTACATCCTTCGGGATTAATCGTAAGCGTTTTCAGGAATCGCGATGGTATTTTTGCAAACGACGGACGGATCGTGTACCGCCTCGGAAAATTCCATGGATCGCAGGTGGCCTGGGGACAAATCGAAGTGACTGACGCCACCGGTTTTTGGCCGGCGGTAGCGATCAGCAAAGAGGGATATGTCATTATCGTTTATAACAACAGGGTCACCAAAACTGCGGCTGAGTTGTTTTATCAGGTTGGATGGATCGACCCCAACGGCGATGCGAACCAAGCGATTACCATGAAAACCGACCTCATTC
>CAZMNG010000553.1:0-3857 GCA_964567505.1 uncultured Chthoniobacterales bacterium | reverse complement strand
GATTCGGCATCAATGTCAGCGACATCACCGATCTCATCCAATCGGCCGTCGGTGGTCTGCCGGTCACGAATTTTTACATCGGTGAAAGGAGTTATGACATTGCGGTTCGGGCTACCGAAAAATACCGAGGAAGCCCGGAGGCGATCTCCAACTTGACTCTTCCTTCTTCTGATGGCGTTCCTGTCCCGTTGGGTGAACTGGCAGACCTCCGGCTTAGCTCCGGCGAGACAACGATCGACCGCGAAATGTCCCACCGATTCATGAAGGTTCATCTCAACCTGCGTGGTTGGGATCTGTCTTCGTTTTATGCCAGAGCCCAGAGCGTGATCGGAGAAAAGGTAAAATTCAATCCCGAGGAGAATCGGATTGACTGGGGCGGAGCTTTCGAAAATCAACAACGAGCTCAGAACCGGCTAACTATAGTGATTCCGGCCACGCTAGGCTGCATCTTCCTTTTACTCTTCTTTGGTTTTGCCGAGTTCCGGCACGCTGCGATGATCCTTATCGTTGTTCCCCTGGCAATGCTCGGCGGACTGGCTGCGCTCTATCTGCGGGGCATGACAATCAACGTATCGAGCGCTGTCGGCTTCATCGCGCTGTTCGGTGTGGCCGTGCAGAACGGAGTAATCATGGTCTCCAACATGAAGCGAATACATGGCGAGGGAAGGACCTTGGAAGAGACGGTTCGGCGCGGTGCGGGCGTCCGATTGCGCCCGGTGCTGATGACCGCGACGGTTGCGACGCTTGGTTTGCTGCCAGCGGCTTTGGCTCGAGGCGTGGGTAGCGATGTCCAACGTCCTTTGGCGACGGTCATTGTCGGCGGTCTCACAACGGCAACGCTACTGACCCTCTTGGTCTTACCCGGTTTATACTACCTGGTCGAGAGGCGTTACGATCGGTTCATCGAACAACGGGCCCAGAATAATGGCGAATCAGCACCTCCGCCCCAACCGGGGCAAGGCACCTGAGCGAGTTGGAGTTTCGACGCTATGTCTCTAGCTTCTCTTCTTGTCTGTTGTGGTGTCAGCGTGGCCTTTCTGCTGTCCGCCATTGTTCCCGTTGGCGCTGACGACCGCGCGCCGGATTCACGGGGCGTTGGAAAAAGCACTGACACCAAACAGATAACGCTCGACCAATTCCTGGCAGGAGTGGCCGCCAAGAATCTCGACCTGGCCGCGCAGCGGTATAACATCACGATCGCTCAAGCGCAGGTCGTGGCAGCCAAAGTGTCGCCGAATCCCGTCTTTGCCTTGACATTCAACAAGGAGATTTCAAATCGGGATCAAGCGACCGCCTGGTCGGAAGGAATCACCGAAGAGATCGAAGTGGCGGGAAAACGAAAGTTCCGGGTAACAGCCGCACAGAGAAATCTCCTGGCGGTTTCAGCGACCGTCGATGATTTTTTTCGCCAACTCAGGGGAACCGCTGCCACCGCTTTCGTTAGCGCATTGGCGGGCCAAATGACTGTCGATGAAAAGCGTCGCGCCTATGAAGCGCTCAATGACCTGGCCACAGCCAACGAAAAACGATTGACCGAAGGCGATATTGGTGAGGTTGATGCCAATCAGGCCCGGCTCGATGCCAAGCAGGCGGAGGGCGATCTCGTTGCCGCCCAGTCGGCCCAAAGCGCAAATCTCTTCGTCCTCGTCCAACTGCTGGGCAGACGGGATGCTCCGGTGAGGAATGCGGCAGGGACTCTCGTATTCCGGGATCGTGATCTTAGTTTGCAGTCAATCCTGTCGGTCGCGTTGCAGAACCGACCGGATGTGCGCGCTGCTCGCTTCAGTTTTGAATCAGCGCAAGCCTCGGCGAAACTGGCCAAAGCCAATCGGATCTCCGATCCGACAATTGGACTCGGGGTAACCGAAACCGGGCAAATCACCAATCCGATTGATCCGGCGCCGAGCTACAATAGCCTTAACCTGTCGCTTTCGATTCCATTGCCGGTGTTCAACAGCTACCGAGGTGAATATGAAGGCGCTGTCGCAACTGCCTTACAGGCTCAGACGCTCCTGCAATCGACTGAGCTTAAGGCTGAGGTCGATGTTCGAACGAATTTTGATCGCTACCGGCTAGCCAGACAGCAACTGGCTAAGTACCAGGGAAACGCTATCGAGCTCGCGAAAAAGGTACTGGAAGCGAAGCTGACCAGTTATCGACTGGGCTCGACATCGCTGCTGGACGTATTGCAGGCAGAAAAAGACGAAACCGACGTCCATCTCAATTACATCGCCGCTCTGACTGAACGAGCAAATGCCTTGATCGCTCTTGAACAATCCGCCGGCTTTTGGGACATCGAATTCCCGGCAACCGGGCCGGCACGGTCTGAATCCGAGGGGCGCCCAAGCCCAGTCAGGGACCAGCAGTAATCAATTTCAGCAGAACCAAAGCAAGCATCGTCGCGACGCCGACCACCAAAATTGCGACAATTTCGAAAAACAGATGGCTGCGCATCGCTTGCTTACCCGCGTGCTCAGATGAATCTTTCTTGGTAACCATAGACTGGCTTGCCGTATCGTTTGCCGAAGCAACTTCCTAGAGCGGACTCTATCACAAGACGGGAAGCGATGGTAGTTATTTCATCGTTTCGCATCGTGGTGTCGGGTTTCTCCCCATGGACTTCGTCTTGCCGCTCGGCTTCGTTGCGAAGAAACCAGAGTCCTCTTAGCTTGGATAAAAAGGCTGCAAAGCGGTGTCGACTCGCATCATCACTCTCCTCACGGATTTTGGGACCGAAGATTATTTTGTGGGCGCGATGAAAGGAGTCATTCTGACGCGTACGTCGAGAGCCGTTCTGGTCGACATCACTCACGCGATCCCACACCAGAACCTGGAGGCGGCGGCATTCACGCTCAACGCGGCGTATTCCTGTTTCCCGGCCGGTTCGATCCACCTGGCCGTAGTCGACCCGGGCGTCGGCTCGGACCGCAGACCCATTCTGATCGAAGCCGGATTGCATCTCTTTGTCGGGCCGGACAACGGTCTTTTCACGTTCGTTCTGGATCAGTTTCCCACTGCCAGGATTCGCCACCTGACGAACAGCGCCTATTTCCTGGCTAATCCGGGCACAACGTTCCACGGAAGAGATATTTTCGCTCCGGTGGCCGCATCCCTTGCAAAAGGCGTTGCGCCCGCGAAATTCGGGCCGATCGTTCAGGACCCGGTTCGTCTGGAGGCGGCACGGTTCGCTTCGCTGCCGGATGGCTCACTGACTGGGAAAATCATTCATATCGATCACTTCGGGAATTGCATTACGAATCTGCCGGCGGATCTGTTTCCAACGACATCTGAGACGCGCCGCTTTGTCCTGCAGGTCAAGGACTGCGCGGTCCGGACCGTTGAGCGTTCTTATCAGGCGGGTGCGCAGCAGGCGAGCCAACCGTTCCTGATTCGTGGCAGTGCCGGTTTTGTGGAGATCTCGCTAGCCTCCGCCTCTGCCGCGCGTGCAATCGGCATCAGAGTGGGCGACCCGGTCCATCTCCGTTGGAACAAATAATTCAGCAGTTGCGATGTGGACCTGGTCGCAGAAGATTTGAGGCTGCCTGTTCAAGGCTCAGACATCCTGATCTCCCCAGTGGAACACAGGTAGGTAAGGAAGTGAGATGAGACGGTTTTAGTGCGTTGAAAGGGGTAAAGAGGGGTGCTTTTCTTGGCAGGATGTGGCAACAATTTTGGTATGCCACAGGTCCAATTGCCGATCTTTCCGGCAGGAGTCACCCACATCAATTCCGAGATTGCCTTCCAGGAGCGGGATGGAAAGGTTTACTACTTTAACGGTCATCTACCGGTCTTTGTCCATGAGAGGAGAGCTCTGGCGGCATTCCGGCTTTTTAGCACTCAATTGGTGATCAATGGGA
>CAZMNG010000552.1:0-3875 GCA_964567505.1 uncultured Chthoniobacterales bacterium | reverse complement strand
TGCTCCGTGACTCGTCTTTCGCAGACGTTGGCGGCCTGTTCCAGCGCTGCCAGATCCTCAGCGATGAGGCACAGGGCTTCTTCGCCCTTCAGACGCCGACTCGGTGGCAGATCGGTGCGGCCCTCCAGGTTCCGGCGAACCAACTCCAGATCGCGCAGCAACCGTTTGCGCAGTCTGCGCGCTCGGCGCAGTAAGTGGAAATAGACCTTCTTGCGCTTGGCTGCTCCTCGGGCTTTGCCATTGAGAGGGGTTTGAGGTTGAATTGGTGTTTCTTGATTTTCTCCGCCAGCTCAATGCCGCGGATGGTAACGGCCGCCGCCCTCGAATCGCTTGAACCCGAGCATCGGCTTAGATCCGTTGCTTGATCCGGCGGTGGTCCTGCTCAATCAGGTTATTCAATTACTTGCTGGACCGGACGCACACGCGCTGCGGCAGCGTGCCAACTTCCTTAAGTTTGGCCACCGCTTGGTGCGAGGCGGCGTAGCCGTCCAGGGTGATCACCCTTGGAGCGCCGTGCTGCCGGGTTGCCTGGGCAAAAAACGGTTTTGCGGCTGCAATATCGCGGCGTTTACTTAGGAGAAAATCCACCGTGCGGCCCTGGCGGTCCACCGCACGGTACAGGTAGACCCATTGGCCACGCACCTTGAGGTAGGTTTCGTCCACGCGCCGGGAATCGCCCACCGGCAAGGCGTACCGCTTCCAGCGTTTCTCAAAATCTGGGACGTACTGTTGCACCCAACGAAGAATGGTGGTGTGGGCCAAGGCAATGCCCCGTTCGGCCATCATCTGGACCAGGTCACGGGAGCTCTAGCTTGAAGGTCAGGTACCACCGCACGCAGAGCACGATGATCTCCTGGTCAAAGTGCCGCCCCTTGAAAAGATCCTTCGCCGACGCCGGTTCGATCACCCCGGGCGTTACGGCGGGTTACCGGCTTTTTCAAGCGTTTGCACCAGAACCGTTTCAGGAAGGTTGGTCAACTCAAATGCAACTCCCGGTAGTCACGTACCCCCGGGCGGCCATTATCGATGCGCGCCGATGCCGTATTTCATGGAATTCAGCCCGGTGGTTGGGATGCACGCCGGTTACCTTCCCGGGTATCCCGCGTCGCACGGGTGCGTGCGGATGCCTCGAGACCTTGCCGCCGCTCTTTTCGAGCGGGTCCACATTGGAACACCGGTGACGGTCGTTGGCAGCACGCACAACCTGACTCGCGTTCGAAAGGCTATTCCCATATTGCGCAACGGTAGATGCGTGTTGAGCCAGCGTTGATGAAAGTCCCGGAGCAACGAGGAGCGTCGACGAGGCGTTTCTCTCCCTCGTCAGTCAAGCACTCCGCTCCGCGAGGTGAGCGATGCGGAGACCGCGCAGCCCGGCATCGTTCCAAGGTCCCATATACAGCTCATCGCGAGATGCGTAAACTAACCAACTAGGAGAGTTTTCCAAACGAACGGCCCGCAAAGCGTCTACCAAGATCTTCAGGATCGGTCGCAGATCGAGGCAAACTCAGTAATAGCGGGAGAAGACTGCAAACTTATAGAGATTGACCCTATGAGAAAGAATGGCTTAACGCGTCGCACTTTCCTGATGCGGAGCGCTCTCTTGGCACTAGGCGCAATCATATTCGACGGAGCAATCGGTGTTCCCGTCGGGGCCGGAAGCGCCGAACGCGGCGCCCGCGGTAAGACAGTCCTATATCTCACCTTCGGCATCGATTTCAATTACACTGGAGGCCTTGAGTTCGAGTACCAGACCGCTATCCTCGAGGGGATCAAGAAGAGGGCCGCCGAAGCTGGTCTCGTTATGCAGGTCTTCGGCTGCAAAGGTTACCCGCAGCTCCAGTTGACCCAGATCCTCGACGCGGTGACCAAGAAGCCCGACGCGCTGCTCATTAACCCCGTCGATCCGAAACTTATCGCCGCCGGGGTAAAGCGGGCCAACGAAGCGAACTTGCCCATCTTCATCATAGAGAATCCGCCACCAGAAGGGAAGTTCCAGGGCCTCGCCGACTTTGACAACGAAGCCGACGGCGCAATGGGAGCCGACGAACTCGCCAAGCTGATCGGCGAGAAAGGGGTCGTGCTTGAGGTCCTCGGCTCGGACGAATCCAATCAGCCACAGCTGCGCCACGAGGGTTTCACCGAGCGGATGAAGGCGAGATACCCCAATATCGAGGTGCGTTCGCTAAACACGGAGTGGGTCGCTGACGACCCCGACAAGATAGACAACGCCTACAAGATAGTGCTCCACGCCCTCACTCAAAATTCTAATATTGCGGGCGTGTTTAGTGACAACGATCAGATGGTTCCCGACGTGGTATCGGCCTTGCGCCAGATCGGCAAGCTGGTCCAGGTCGGACAACAAGGCCACGTCGCGCTCGTCGGTGTGAACGGCACGCCAGGAGCGCTCGATCGCATCCGCGAAGGAATCCAGGACGCCTCCATCGGAGAAGATCCTAGCGGGATGGCCGGGATCGCCCTAAACCAAATCGGCGCCTACTTCGAAGGCAAGCCGTTTGATGCGAAGGGTCAGACCAAGCCGATCCTCATCACCAAGAACAACGTCGACGATCCCAACTTGTGGGGCAACTCCTTTAGGTAATTATGGAAATCACAACATGCTCTACACCGCCATTCGGATCATTGAAGGGTTGATCACTATTGCCCTGCAGGTCCGACCACTTGGCTCATTGCGGGTTATTAGTCTGCATCGGCCGATGATTCAGGGCCGGACCTGCCGCGTACTCGAGTTTTTGGCTTTTTTGTTCTGGTTGAATGTGCTGCTGAGCTTTTTCGGTCTACGAGATTCGTTATTCGCGTCGATTGGAGCGGCGCTGAACGCGAACCTCGCAATCGGCTCCTTCAGCATTACTCTCGGCGGCATCCTGGCATTCCTGATCACGCTTTCGGCTTCCTTTCTGATCTCGAAATTCTTGCGTTTTGTACTGGAAGAAGACGAGTCTACGTAACCAACTTCACCGCCGGCGCGGTAACCTTTCAGCTCCGAGCTTGGACGGATCGCCACGAGGATTGGGCTCAGCTGCGAAGCGATCTTTCGGTCGCTGTGAATGAAGCCTTGGCCCGAGAGAAAATTGCGATCGCATGATTCCAACTGTACCGGCCGATCCCGCTCGACGGCGCGATAGAGGTAGAGTCATCCCAGTCGTTATCGCAAGACACCGAACGTTTCAACAGTTTGCACCAGAACCCCGGCGGCGACCCTACCGAATCGGCAGCGCGCCCATCGGAGACTGCCCGGAAATATAAAAGGGGGAGCAGCCCAGCTATCTGGCGAGGCAAACCGAATTGTAATATAGTCTTCATGATTGTAGGGTCCATTTTAACCAACTTAACTAACGGAGCGGTGGCCAATGGCCGCGAATACTTGATGCGAGAAATACATCGGTGATCGATATCAATCACGTGAAATAGCCCGCCCCACTCCCAGGATTTTTTGGGACTGCATATTCAGTCTTGCGCCTCGCAGTGCAACTGCGCGGGCCGTGCACAGAGAGTTGACGCAAAGACGGATTGGACTGTTCTGCCGATCCCCATCTTGGCTGACCGAGAGCTTTCACTGGTTGCCAGTAGTTTCTAAAGCGAAATTCAGCTAACGCTGGAGCATCGACACTATGACCTCAGTGCTCTAGCAACCCTTTACTGCGTCGGCAAGACAAGCAATTTATGGATTAACTTTCGTTTCATTGATTTCTGGGTGTTGGTTTGTCTGAAGGATCGGGAGAGGTCTGTGTCGCTTCATCGAGGCGCAGCGTGGGCGAGATGAAGCTGCAATCAGGAGGGCAGTCTACGATACCTTCGAAAGTCTAAAGATATCCGACACGTCTCAAAAAACCCGCTACCCGCGCCAGGAGGCAACG
>CAZMNG010000551.1:0-3876 GCA_964567505.1 uncultured Chthoniobacterales bacterium | reverse complement strand
CCCTACGATGTCTTTTATTTCTGCTTAAATTTCTCGGTTATGGAGGTTGTATTAACAACGTTTTTCAGTCAGAGAGGCGCTCTGAGAGGGGAACCGCTGGGTTTTATCCCCGAAAGCGCATGCTTGGGGCGCGATTGCGGTAGCTGGCAGGAAATTAAAATTCCCCTACGGATTTTATGAGCGTCGAAAGAAAATACAAACGCAACGCTAAAAATTTTGGCACGCTCATCGATCACGGCCATCATGTCTACCCGCGCTGACGAGAACCGATTTACAAAGAAAATTAGCGTGGGGACGCCTGTTTCGCCGCGATACCTCAAAGTTCGGGAGCAGAATTTTAAATTCCTACGGAGCCATTCCAATCGCGCCGCGGGCCTTTGTCTGCAAACAGAAGACCGGCGAGATAGTCTTTCAGAGCTAATCTTGAGGCTAAATCGTTGTGATGAACGGTTTCCCAAACGAGATATTTAATCAGAAAGACAAAAGAACGCGTGGAATCGGATAATTACCGAACGCATTCTGGAGGTCCCGACTAAACCAATCCTTTAGTATCCGATCCGATGATCAACACGAGCACCACATTCTCTTTAACTTCTGACAACGATAATGCGTTTCAGGATCTTCTTGAAAATTATCTCCCACTGGTTCGAACGATCGTCGAACGGATGCGGCGTAAACTGCCGAGCCACGTAGAAACAGACGAACTTTACAGCATCGGAGTGACTGGCCTTGTCGCCGCCGCCCGGAATCATCGCCCCTCGCGAAAGCGCACTTTTGCAGCCTATGCCGTTACTAGAATCCGAGGGGCGATCCTGGACGCGCTTCGCAGGAGGGACTGGATGACCCGCGCCACCCGATCGAAAGCTAAGCGTCTCGATTCCGCTATCTCCAAGTTGGAACAAGAACAAGGTGGAAACTTCAGCCAGGACTCTCTCCGCGCCGAAATGCAAATGACCGAAAACGAATTAACCGATCTCATGGAAGAAGTCCGGCCGTTGAAGTTCGTCTCCATGGACGGCATACATGAAGAGTCTGAGTTCGAGGACCACTCGATGCATGAAATCATACCGGATGATTCCTGTATCCCTGCTCTAGATGCTTTGGAACGCAAAGAAGTTCTCTCGCTGCTAGCCCAACGCATGGCAGAACTTCCAGACATGCCGAAGAAGGTGTTGGCGATGTACTATTACGAGAATATGCGCCTCTCCGAAATTGCCGCCTGCTTCGGATTAACCGAGTCTCGGATCTGCCAAATCCACACTCAAACGATCGGTCTGCTGCGAAACTACATCGCCAAGTGCGTGGCATGAACCATTAACCCTTTGGGGCGACGAGTCGGTTTAGTTGCGGGCCTTCAAGGCTTCTCGGTTTCGCGATGTTTTACCGCCACTCGCAATTGATGGTACGACACTGCAAGAAAAAGCCTGACTCGCTGGGCCGAACCAACCGACGGCATCGTCATGCCGAAATTGTTAGTTTAGTAATCAGTTTTTAGGATCGACAAAGTTCCATGTGTAACGCTTTCGGCCAATGTTGCTAATTTAGGCGTGCCGAATTTCTATAAGCCGATTTAAGCCACGCTCCGGGGTCGTTCGCTATCATGCACTCGCCGGGAATCAAACGCGATAGGGCGAAGCCTGTGAACGCGGCTTCGGGATCTAGGTACCGTTCCGACCCGGACCGAGCACCCGTTCCCGGTTTTCGATCCGAGGTCTTTCGACACGGTTCCACTCCATCAGAGCGTATCGGATCGGCCCGCGCGCCGCCCTCGCGCTTTCGGCCATATAGGCGAGCACCTCGCGAACGTCGGTTAAATTGACGCCGGCAGCCTTCATCCGATAGATCGACCGGACGTTGCCGGACGCATTCCATTCGGCGATCAAAGGATGATCGGCTTGGAAATCAAATTCGATAACCTGATAAACTCTCCGACCGGTCGCCTCTAGCCTGTGCTGGCTCTTTTTACCGTCTTGCGTCAGTCCTTCAATCGACAGCATAGGATTCGGTACGATGTAGGCCCGGGCACTGAGTTGGCCGCGCCATTGCTCCCTGTGTTTAGTTGCAAAGGTGTCTTTGGCTAGTGCCGTGCAGAGCAATGGATCGCCGCGAAAGAGTGCGTCAATGATCTGCTCAGCGTGACTTTCACCGTCATTCCAATGAATAGGCGAGGCCTCCCATAAATCGTAAAGCCCGAGCCCGGCACTGATTACTCGCTGGATTGCATCCAGATCAGGCGCCGGCCATTTTGCCGGAGATGAGTAAGAGCTCGACACTGAACCGGTTGCGGCCTTTGATCCGGCTCGAGCATAGGCCGAGGCGAGCTGACGTTGGAGTTTGGCAATTCGCGGTCGGGCGCCGGCGTCCACTATCCGGCAAATGACCTCATCGAAAGCGACTTGTTCAGATATTCCGAGAGAGCCGGCTCGCAAAAATGCCCGGTAGCCGGCGTCATCCAGAGAACCCTTCGCCCAGGCGAGTTGGTCAATATAGGTGCGCCAGGAAGTAATCGGGTCGGACATCGACTGGGTAAATGTCCTTATGGGGTTCGGGATCACGCGTCTGACATGTCGCAGCCCATACTTCGACCAAGAACGGGATATTGGCGTGCGGTTCGCTTGTGCCGGTCACGAAGCTTCCTTCTTCGTATACGTAGCCGTCTGTGAGTTGTTCGTGGATCCACGCGTTGGAGCCCATGAGCCCGAGTTGCCTAGGCTTGAACGGTGATTTTGCGAGCCATTGGAGAAGCCGCAAGAGCTGGGCGGCTTCCTCTTTGGAGACGTCGCGGCAAAGGCGTCCTTTACCAAACTTGCTTGTGACCTGTTGGCCGATTTCGCCTGAGGTACACCGGTCGAGCTGTGACACGAACCAGGCTAGGGTCCTGGCAGGGCCAATTGCCGCGAGCATGTTTAGCGCAAGTTGATCAGCGTCGTACCATGCCGGCAACGGCTTGCGATTGAACGCGGGACCGCTTTGTTGTGCCAAAGTGATCGCTTGGTGAGCCCACCCCAAGCTGTCGTCACTCTCAGGATAGCTGCGGTCGATCTCGACAGTGACCGAGGCACCGACTGGCCAGTCAATCGGCCTGACATCTTCAACCGCTGTCGTCCCATCTAAGCGCGGGCGCAGCGTTACTGCTCGGTTACGTGTCTGCGCGCTGCGGTAGGTTCGAGATATAGATCGACCAATCGTGCCGGGTAAATTCCGGGTCGGATTGCAAAATCCGCGGCTTTTTGGAAGTGTCCTTAGCACTGCGAAAAGCTTTGAATTTACAAAACTGCCCATTACGCCTGCGATCTCATTTGGCTGCCGACTACAAGGTTTAATTGGATTTGATGAGCCGACTGCGACGCCAGGCTAACAGTTCGCTTAAGCGGTAACGGATGACCCCATTCCCGATTAGGTGATGCGGCGCGCCTTCCTTGCGCCGGCGCCATAAAACTTGGTATCAACGCGCGGCTCAAACTCAACATTCTCAAAAGGGTCAGGGCGGGGGACTTGAGGCAAATGTTTCAAGATCTTGCGTTCCCCGAAAAGGCTTCGCGCCTGCCGCAATGTCGAGTTGACTGAAATTATGTACCGGCGCCGCAGGATTTCATTATTCTTGGCCTTATCGATCCGCTGGGTTTTCCAGCGGCGGACATCCTCAGGGGTAACCGCGCTCAGGGGAATTGCGTCGATTTGATCTCTCCAGGCTTTGCCTTTTTTGGCCGAAAAGCGTTTCCGGTTGGGTTTAATGCCCTTCGCGAATACGGCTTTTACTGACTCTTAATCACTGGGTTGTTGGTTCGATTCCAACGCGGTGCATGCCTCAGCATCAGCAACTTACGCAAGATTTTCACAGCCGCGGATATTGTGGCTTCGCCACTTTTCGAAGTT
>CAZMNG010000550.1:0-3884 GCA_964567505.1 uncultured Chthoniobacterales bacterium | reverse complement strand
AGCGATCAGTGATTTCCGTCCAACCATTTTACCATGTACCGCACTCATCACTGCAACGAACTAAAAGCTCCGGATATCGGTCGTGCTGTCACCCTTGCCGGCTGGGTTGATTCAACCCGCGATCATGGAGGCGTCATCTTCGTCGACCTCCGAGACAGGGAAGGACGAACCCAGATTGTATTCCATCCGGAAGAATCCGCTGACCTCGCGGTTACCGCTCAGACGCTGCGGAACGAAGATGTCGTCCAGATCGAGGGCACCGTTGCGCGCCGTTTAGAAGGAACTCAGAATCCGAAGCTTGCCACCGGGGAAATCGAGATCGTTGCCGGCCGTTTAAATGTTCTGAACCGATCGGATGTTCTTCCGTTTCCGCTCGATTCGGATGTGGGCAATGAGGACCTGCGGCTCAGCCACCGTTATCTGGACCTGCGTAGACAATCGCTCGCACGAAACCTGAAAGTCCGTCATCAGGTATTCAAAGCAACGCGAGAATACCTCGACCGGCATGGTTACCTGGAAATTGAAACGCCGATTCTGTCGAAGAGCACTCCGGAAGGGGCTCGGGAATTTCTGGTCCCGAGCCGCCTGATTCCGAATCATTACTACGCCCTTGCGCAGTCGCCTCAGCAATACAAGCAGCTCTTGATGGTCGGTGGGATCGAGAAATACTTCCAGATTGCGAAGTGTTTTCGGGACGAGGATCCGCGGGCTGATCGAATCACAGAGCTCACTCAGATCGATCTCGAGGCCTCGTTCATCGCCCAGGAAGATATCATCCAGCTGATTGAAGGGCTATTGCAGGAAATATTCCGGGCGACGCGCGGCGTGGTGATTGAGACTCCGTTTCTCCGCCTGAACTTTCGCGAGGCGATGGATCGATTCGGTATCGACAAGCCCGATTTGCGATTCGGAATGGAGCTTGTCGATCTGAGCGCGCTTTTTTCCGGCTCGCAATTCAAAGTTTTCCGTACCGCACTCGATAGTGGCGGCGTCGTGAAATGCATTAATGCAAAAGGATTCGCTCATATCACGACCGGTCAGATCGAAGATCTGACCAATCTGGCAAAGGAGTCCGGGGCGAAGGGCCTCGCATTTATCAAGGTCGAAGGAGGCGAATGGAAATCGCCGATTGTAAAATTCTTCACCAACGCCGAAACAGAGGGGCTTAAACAACAGCTCGGCATTGAAGAGGGTGACCTGTTACTGTTCGGCGCAGATCGTTGGGAGACTGCTTGCACCGTTCTCGGCCGGATCAGACTCAAGGTCGCCGAGATTCTCCAGCTCACGAAGAACTCGGACGTTCTGAAGTTTCTTTGGGTTCTGGACTTTCCATTGCTGGGTTTTGACGCGGCGGAAAACAAGTGGAACGCGATGCATCATCCGTTTACGCGCCCGAACCGCGAGGATATCCCGCTCCTCGATACCGGAGAATACGGTAAAGTGCGCGCCGAAGCGTACGATGTCGTACTGAACGGCGTGGAAATAGGGGGCGGCAGCATTCGAATACACGAACAAGATCTGCAGGCGAAACTGTTTCAGGTGCTTGGCATCGACCCCGAACAGCAAAAGAGATTGTTCGGTCACCTGTTGAAAGCGTTTACATTTGGGGCACCTCCGCACGGCGGGATTGCGCTCGGAGTCGATCGCCTGGTGATGTTAATCACCGGAACGTCAAACATTCGGGAAGTGATCGCATTTCCGAAGAACAGCCGCGGGTTCGACTTGATGATGAGTGCACCGAGCGAGGTCCCAGACAGGCAGCTTCGGGAGCTTCATATCCAGAACCGGAAAACCCAGTAGTCTTGTTATGAAAAGTGCGGGTTAGGAACCTCCCGGCTTTTTGTCAGCGCCGCTGTCGGGCTGCATATTTGGACCGGGAGGGCTGTTTGCGGCCTTTTTGATGCTCAGGAGTTCGAGGTCAAAAACAAGCGTCGATCCCGGCGGAATATCATCTCCGTAGCCTTCATCGCCATAGGCAAGTTCAGAAGGAATGTAGATTTGCCATTTCGACCCGACCGGCATCATTTTGAGCGCTTCTGCCCAACCCTTGATCACGCCGTTAACCGGCAAGGTGAATGAACTTCCGTGCTTCGCAGAACTGTCGAACTCTTTGCCGTCGATCGTCGTGCCGCGATAATTGGTTTCCACGATGTCGGTATCGCCCGGCTTGTCGCCTGTCCCCTCTTTGATCACCTTGTATTGAAGCCCGCTGGCGGTTGTTTTGACTCCTGGTTTCTTGGCGTTATCGTCCAGGAATTTCTTGCCGTCCGCTTTATTCTTCTCGGCGACAGCCTTCATTTCATCCTGCTTCTTGGACATCGCCGCCTGCTGCTTTTGCATCATTTGCTGCTGAAAAGCCTGGAGAGTCTGCTGCACCTGTTCGTCGGTCAGCGCCTTCGGCTTATTGCCAAGAACGTCCGCAATCCCTTGCGCAAGAGCGGGGATATTCAGATCGAGCTCGAGCCGCTGCAGCGTGCGACCGATGTCGACGCCCAAGCTGTAGCTGACCTTGTCTTTATCGTCCTTTATCGCTGTGGATGGGGGGGTACTTTGCGTCGGGGATGGACTCGGTTTTGCGTCGTCGGCGTAGGATGTAATCGCCGAACAGATCAACAGAGCCAGGAGGGTAATTCGAATCCGTTTCATGATGGTGGCGAGCAGCCTCCACGCAAAGCCTGCTGGCTGCAACCCATTTTTGCCCAATCACATCGGGCCCAAACCAATCGCACCGGACACTGCGGCGACAGAGGGTTGCCGGCTCAATGCGTTAATTGCTCTGGTCGTCCATCGACGAGGAGTCCTCGGTGTCCTCGTCCTTCGAGCCCTTGTTGGGAGCCGGCTCATCTTGAAACAGTTCGCGCAACAAATCGCCCACGATCGGAGCGGCAACAACCCCACCGTGGGCTAATTCTCCCGGAGCTCCTTCATAGAGCGCCGCGAATGCGTATTTGGGAGCGTCGGCCGGAGCAAATCCGGCGAACCATGCAGCCGTGCGCTCTTTCTTTTTCGGCCCCCATTGCGCGGTGCCGGTTTTACCCGCCACTTTTACGTTTTTGAGCTCGGCAGCGCCGCCGGTTCCGCTCGAAACTACCTCCATCATCGCCTTACGCAGTTCTTCCTTCGTAACAGACCCAAGCTTGAAGATGTCTCTGGCCCGCGGACTGTATGCGTATACCACTTCGTTATTCAGTGTCTGCACCTGCCGCACAATCCTGGCTTGATACAGAGTTCCACCATTTGCGAGCGCGCACATCGCCTGCGCCATCTGCAACGGCGAAATCAAAATGTCGCCCTGACCGATCGAAAGGTTCGCAAGGTCGCCGCCGAGAATATGCCGGTGATATGTCTGCTCCATGTATTCATCTGTCGGGATCCTGCCTTCCGCCTCGCCGTTGAGAAGAATGCCGGTCTTGGCGCCGAGGCCAAACCGCTTCGCCCAACTCACCAGCGCACGCGATCCGATCTTCTGGCCTGCCTGATAAAACCAGGTATTGCACGATTGCGCTAACGCCTGACAAAAATCGAGATCACCGGAATCCGTTTTCTTCCAGTTCCTGAATACGACGTTACCGATTTCCAGCGAGGCCGAACAATCGAATTCTTCTGTTGGATCGATCGCATGGGTCTCGAAGCCTGCCACACCGACAAAGACTTTAAACGTTGAACCGGCGGGGTACGCGGACCGATAAGCCCGGGGCAGCATCGGGATATTCGGGTCGCTCGCGATTTTCTTGAACTTGTCCTCTGATATCGTCGGCACAAAATCGTTCGGATTAATCGTCGGCCACGATGCCAGCGCCAGGATCTCGCCGTTATTGGGATCCATCAGCACCAGAGCACCTCGCTTCGCTCGCTTTTGCAGAATCTTTTCAGCAAGGCGCTGC
>CAZMNG010000549.1:0-3885 GCA_964567505.1 uncultured Chthoniobacterales bacterium | reverse complement strand
ACGAGCACGAGCACGATAAATGTCGATAAGTTCGAGGACGAGGACGATTAATAGGTCTAATGGTCACAAACCCTGCTTAACTCAGCGCCAATCAGCGCTGACCGCATTGGTACGCAGACCCGAGCGGCGGTGTGCGTCATCAGAACGCGAAGAATTCCGTTTGGACGGACCTCGATCTATTGAATGGGCGGTTGGGTCTCTCCGCTTTGGGCTTCTGCTGGGATCTGGACTGTTTCCTGGGCTTCTTTACGTGGGGATGCCAGGGACGCGACCAGTCGTCGATCGTGCGCTTGAGGGTTGCAATTATTGATCGCTGCTGGGAGAGGCTTTGTTCCATCTCAAGCCGAATGCTCTTTTCCATCCGATCACGGTGTTGGTTTCGGCTGAAGTCCCAGGCAGGATCGCGTCGCGCCTCCCGGAGGCTCCGCTGGACCGCGCGAATCGCCCGGTTGAAATCTGCTAAAGCCCTTCGGATTTGGGATAGACTGGCCTGACCCCCATTCGTGCCGCTCTCCATTTCAGTGAGCGCGAGCAGTGTTTCCAAGCGGTCGAGATTTCGCGCTTCGTAGGCTTCTTGCACCTCGTGCCAGATGGCCGAAACCGTTGCGTCGCCGTCCGCCCGCAGGTCAGGATGCAGCCGGCGAACCATGATCCGGTAAATCTCCTTGATTCGAGCCTCTTCGCGGCCCGCCGATGGTTTCTCCTGCTTAGCAGGCTGGAACGGGTTCGCTTGCGGATCATTCCCAAACATTTCCGCTTCAAACTCGGCAAACATGTTCGCATAATCCGCCTCCCCCAAATCCTCCGGGTCGATGCCGAGCATCGAACTCAAAAAATCGTAGAAAAATTCCCGGCGTTCCTCATCGGGATATTCAGCGTCCATTTCTTCGACTGGGTCAGCGGCGTCCCCCGCAACAAAATCGTCATACTCCGTGGGACTCTCCCGGCGCTTCATCACCGCCGCGTACGCTTTGCGCGGATTGGAATGGTTGCTCCATATCATCTCGGTCTCCACGTCTAGAATTAAACTCTCCTGTTCAGCGATCAGGCGGGCGTTATCCCGAAGCTCCGTTAAAAGTGCGCCGAAGGTGGCGGCCATCCAACGTGCAAACGAGGGCCGGTCCTCTTGCTCGAAACGCCGCAACGCGGCCCGGGCCTTTTCCAGCTTCGCCATCGCCCGGCTGCAATCCCTGGCCGCGCGCTTACGCAGCGGACCGTCGTCGACCGGGACGATGCGGCGGTCTGTGGCGGGCGCATGTTTCTGATTGGAGGGACCGGTCGATCGATCCTGGCGGCTTGGGCTTCGCTTCATTGAGGCCACTATAGGCAGATAGACCGCCGGGGTAAATAAAGGATGACATCGAATCTGTGAAACGGCCTTGAAAGAGAGGCCCAATTCAGGAGAGGCTTTTCTGCCCAGCAAGGTTTCGCTCCAGCCGAATCACGAAAGGTTCCTCGGCAGACAAGATTTTTTGCCTCGCCAATGGCACGGTGAAGAAGGCGGCTCTGTCAACTTCTGGAAATTTTTGGCGCGTCCCTGATTTCGGCGGCCACTCAATTTCGAAGCTATTGCTGCGAATCGAAGCAGGATCGCAGGTGCCCCGGAATGCCCAGGCATACACTCGCTTTCCAGATTGATGTCTGATCTCTCCCAGGGAGAGAAAGGGCCCCTGAGCAACCAGACCGGTTTCTTCCGTAAGCTCCCGGACCGCGGCGGGCTGCAAATCTTCACCAGGTTCAAGATTCCCCTTGGGGATCGTCCATACGCCGTCATCTTTACGTCTCCAATACGGGCCTCCGGGGTGAACCAGCAGGACTTCGAGTCGATTCTCGGGTCCAATGACGCGATACATGAGGAGGCCGGCGCTGATTTGCATCCCGCGATTCTATCGTGAGACTTTGCTTATCAAAGTATCACTTGCTACCGTGGTGCTTCAGTTGGTCGATGATGACCGCGCCAACGATAATGCAACCTTTGATGATCTGCTGCCAGTAGGCCGACACATTCGTCAAGTCGAGTATATTATTCAATACGCCGATAATGAGCGCACCGACAATCGTGCCTGCAACGGTCCCGATCCCGCCAGCCGAAAGTGAGGTGCCACCGATGACCGCGGCCGCGATAGCGTCGAGTTCGTAGCCAACGCCGAGGCCCGGTTGCCCCGAACCAATGCGGGACGAAACCACCAACCCGGCTAATCCCGCCAGGAAACCGGCATAGCAATACATCAGCAATTTGTACCGGGATGTATTGATGCCCGACACGCGTGCTGCCTGTTCGTTTCCGCCGATAGCGTAGACATATTTTCCGAATTTGGTGTGGGCGTACAGGGTGTGAGTTACGCCCGCCATGACCACCAGAATGACAATTGGAACCGGAATACCGAATAAATCGCCCTGGCCGATCAAGTTATAGCTATCTGTCAGGTCGGAGATTGGACGACCGCCGGTGTACAGCAGAGCTGCGCCGCGAATGGCGGTGTAGGTGCCTAGGGTAGCGATGAACGGCGGAATGCGCGCTTTTGCAACGAGGCTGCCGTTGATCAACCCCACCAGTGCACCGACAACGCAGGCCGCCAGCACCGGGACAATGATGGGAAGATGAAGACCAGGATAAACGGCGGCTTCATAGTCGGGCGCCTGCGCCAGGCTGGACGCAACGACCGCTGTCAAGCCAACTACGGAACCAGACGAAAGGTCGATGCCGGCACTCACGATTACCCCGGTCACACCGAGCGCGATCAGTCCAACGACGGACATCTGTCGCACGACATTGATGAGGTTGGTACTGCTTACGAATGCCGGTGACAGTAACGAGGCCACCACGATCATGGCGGCAAAGATCAAAAAGATTCCAAATTTATTGAAGATGCTCAAGAGCACCTGACCGGGCCGTTGCCGTTTTCCAGTCTCGTCTGCGGGAATGACTGCAGGGTTTTCCACTACGCTCTTCCGGATGCAGTTAACGACGACGGCATGACCACTGTCTTCCAGGGGCAGGCAGACAGTGGTCAAGCGAGGACTTATTTCATGAATGACTTGTAGTTCTCCTTGGTGACTCTCTGATAAGGAATCCAAATGACACCGTTCACCACTTTCGGATTTGGTTCCTTCTTGACCATCAGATAGGCGGCATTGACAGCCTCTTCGCCCTGGCCGACGGGATCCTGGAACACCGTATTGTTCAACTCACCCTTATCCATTGAAGCCAAAGCGTCATGGCTGCCATCCGTTCCACCAACGGGGATCTTGCCGAGCTTTCCGGCAGCCTTGATGGCCTGCAACGCACCGAGCGCCATCTCGTCGTTGTTTGAGGCTACGCCATCGATCTCCTGGCCGGAGGCCAGCCAGTTCTCCATAATTGTCTTGCCCTGAACGCGCTGCCAATTGCCGGTCTGTTCACGGACGATTTTGATATCCGGGAACTTTTCCTTGACCACTTGCTTGATTCCGTCGGTACGGCCGATGGCGGCTTCGTTATCCAACTCGCCCATTAAAATGACCAGATTGCCCTTGCCACCCATTGCCTTGCCGAGTTCCTCCATATTCATGATCCCGGCTTCAATGGAATGGGAACCACAATACACAACGCCCGCCGGCAGGTTCGAAGGCTGGCGATTGACGTAGACCAACGGTTTACCGGCTTTCACGACGTCCTTGGTCATCGGTCCGGTTGCGGCGGTGTCCACCGGAAGGATCACCACAGCATCCACACCTTGAGCCAGGAAGTTTTCGACTTGGCCCACCTGCTTTGCGGTGTCATTTGCCGCATCGACAATCGTGAGCTCAACATCGGGCTTGGTAGTGGCCCACTTGCTCATGGCATCCCGGACATAGGTCAGCCACACATCGTCGAAAAGGGCCATGGCGACCCCGATTTTGACC
>CAZMNG010000548.1:0-3908 GCA_964567505.1 uncultured Chthoniobacterales bacterium | reverse complement strand
CTTGGCCCTTCGTCAAGTGATCGGCCCTTCCTACCAACCGCAGGCTCCGCTGTGGAAGACATACGAAAAGGAAATGCCTTGGAAAGGCGGAACCGAGAAAGTCTACTGGGTGCCGTGGACTCCTGTTACAGCCGAGAACGTAGATAAGTTGATCGAAACGCGTAGAAAAGAAAAAGAAAATAAGGGGTAGAAAATCTGGGCGAGAAATGCGGTGGGAATCGGTTCGACTTCCCACCGTTAGTCCGAATTCAATAAATTGGATCCAGGTGGTGGTAATGAGTTCACAAAAGAGCGGTCAAACATTTTCATTCGAGAACCAGGTTGCGTTTATTACCGGTGCGAACACTGGGATTGGGTTTGCGATCGCCTCCCTTTTTGCCGCGAGCGGGGCGAAGCTGGCCCTTCTTGATCGCGACCCGCGGATCCTGGAAACCGCCGCGGCAATTTCTCGTCCGGCACCAGTGTCCCTGGGTCTCGTCGGCGATGTTAGCAAAACGGCTGATATTCAAAAAGCGGTGCGAACCGCGCACGACTACTTTGGTCGAATTGACATTTTAGTAAACAACGCCGGGATTGGACCGCTTAGACCCGCCGCAGAAATGCCGGACGATCTTTGGGACCTTACGCTCGCCGTGAACCTTCGGGGTCCCTTCTTGCTAGCGCGTGAGGTTGGACGGATCATGATCGAACAAGGGCGTGGAAGAATTGTAAATATTGCCTCCCAGGCCAGTGTTGTCGGCATCGAGGGACACGTAGCCTACTGCACCAGCAAGGCCGGTTTGCTCGGCCTTACTAAAGTGTTGGCTCTTGAGTGGGGCAAATATAATGTGAACGTGAATTCGGTTTCGCCTACCGTGGTCCTGACCGAACTCGGCGCTGTCGCATGGGGGGGAGCGAAGGGAGACGAATTACGGAAACAGATTCCGATCGGTCGGTTCGCCGAGCCTCACGAAATTGCTGCAGCAGTCGCATTTCTCGCCAGCGATGCCGCGAACATGATTACCGGCGAGAATCTGTTGATTGATGGCGGTTATACCATTCACTAAATAAACGGGGGGATCGCGAGCAGAGGATTATGCTGAAGCCGACAACACTTGAGTTGATGCCAAAGTGGCATCTTTCGCGCAAACCCGGATATCCCCTATATCTGCAGGTTGAAGAGTATGTAAAAGAATTGATTCGGCTGCAGCGACTCGAAAATGGTGAGCTTCTGCCTGACGAGGTAACGCTCGCAAAGGAGCTAGGCGTCAGCCTCGGAACCGTGCGCAACAGTCTACTGAGGCTGGTGAACGAGGGGATGCTTGCACGTAAGGCGGGTGTCGGCACGAGAGTCGTTAGGCGCCCCGTTGAGTCCGGATTGGTGGCATGGCGAAGTTTTTCTCGCGAGATGCGCAAGCGAGGAATCGAAGTTCAGGCTCTTTTTCTGCAGTCCTCTTCTTCACAAGCTATAAATCCCGCTGCGAAAGCACTATCGATCAAGGTCGGAACTCCGGTTATTTTATTGGAACGAGTACGCGGGTGGGATAATGTGCCGATGCAGCACGCATTGACCTGGTTTCATCCGCGGTTGGGTCTCTCCGGAAAGGAGAATTTTCATGAGCCGCTTTACGATTTGCTCAAGAATTTAACCGGGGCTGACGCAGAACGCGCCCATGAAGTGTTTGAAGCGATCGCTGCCGACGAGCAAATGGCAAGGCAGTTGCGGGTGAAAAAAGGGACTCCGTTGCTGGCAGGATATCAAACGACGTTCGATCCCTTCGGGAAGCCGATCGACTACACCGAGATCCGCTATCGTACTGACAACTTTAAGCTCGAACTCGATCTTTCACGCGGACCGGTCTAGCTAAGGCAGTCGAATGAGGCGTGTTCGGTCTTCACAAAGATTCTAAAAGCGAAGGAGGAAGAATAGCAGCATGCACATCGCCATTCGACGATACAAAACCGATTCAGTCGCGGAGCTCACTAGGCAGGTCACTCAGGGATTTGTTCCCCTTATCAGCAACCTCCCTGGGTTTGTAGCTTATTACGGGATCGAAGCCGGACCTGATGTTTGGGCTTCTGTTAGCGTGTTTGAGACTGCGGCCGAAGCGGAGGAATCGAGCAGGTTGGCTGCGGACTGGCGAAAAAAAAATAAAGATATAACTCACCTGGCGGTCCTGACCGAAATTTTTGTTGGCAAGGTAATAGCACACAAAATGAAATAAGCGGGTGGCCCATATGAACGAAATAAGAGTGGATTCTGTTACGGCAGAATCCTCCACCTCGGGAACAACAGTTGCAGATACAACACAACTTTTGCTAATGGCAGAAGGCGTGGCGAAATCCTTTTCTGGGGTTCCGGCGCTTCGCGATGGCCGCTTAAACCTACGCCCCGGCTCGGTGCACGCATTGTGTGGCGGAAACGGAGCGGGGAAGTCCACTTTCTTGAACATTCTGATGGGCATTCTCCAAAGAGACCGGGGCACGATTCGCGTAAGCGGAAAGGACGTTTTTTTTTCGACGCCTAGGCAGGCTCTCGATGCAGGCATTTCGATAATCACTCAAGAGCTAAATCCCGTACGTGGGATGACGGTGGCCGAGAACCTGTTTCTTGGCCGGGAGCCGAAACGTCTGGGGTACTTCGTCGACTACCGGACGCTCAACGAACAGGCAGCTAATCTCCTGGAAGAGCTGCACATCCCCCTCAAGCCACGCCGTTTGATGCGCGATCTGAGCGTCGCGGAAACTCAGCTCATTGAAATTGCCAAGGCGCTGAGCATAGACGCGCGCATCATTATTATGGATGAACCGACCTCCGCGCTTGGCGAGCGCGAGGCTGATCAGTTGTTCTCATTCATCCGGCATCTCACGGGCCTCGGGAAGGGCATCATTTTCGTCTCCCATCGGCTGACGGAAATCTTCGAAATTGCGGACGATTACACCGTTCTGCGCGATGGACGCTACATTGAATCCGGGAGGATGCGGGACATTGACCTACAGCGCCTGATTCGCCAGATCATCGGTCGCGATTTCAGGTCTCAGTTTCGCTCAGGCACCGCTTCAGCTGAAGCTAGGCGGGCGCCGACGGACCTCCAGAAGGGGAAGCCCCTAGTCGAAGTCGAGGGCTTGACGTGTCCCGGAAAATTCCAAGGTGTAAGCTTATCGTTGTATCCGGGCGAAATTGTCGGCCTTTATGGCCTGCTAGGTTCGGGTAGGAGCGACTTTGTTCGGGCGCTCTTTGGCCTCGAAAAGAAGGTCTCTGGTCGGATGGTACTCAACGGCCGCGAGCTTATTCCGCGACACCCGAAGGAGGCTATGCGCCAGGGGGTGGTGCTTGTCACCGAGGACCGGAAGGAAGCCGGTCTTGTTCTTTCCCTGTCGGTGCGAGACAACATTTCCCTTGCCTCTTTGCGGGGGCTATCGCTCCTGGGCTTCGTCCAGAAGCGCCAGGAAACACCCCTCGTAGAGGCGATGGTGAAACGGTTCGCGATTCGGGTGACATCGCTAAAGATGTTGGTCCGGAACATGAGTGGCGGCAACCAGCAAAAGGTAATGCTGGCTCGCTGCTTAATGACCACACCAAAAATTCTTTTGCTCGATGAGCCAACTCGCGGCATTGACGAGGGAGCCAAGCAAGAAATCTACGCTTTTATGACGCAGTTCATTGAGAGCGGCGGCGGTATCGTCATGGTTTCTTCGGAAGGCCAGGAAGTGATGGGAATGAGCGATCGGATCATTGTTTTTCGCAAGGGCAGAGTAAACGGTCAGCTGGTTAACGATGGAGTTGCCCAAGAGGAGTTAGTTCAGCTCGCCTCCTAACAAACCTCCCAAACATATGTCCCAAACATCTACGGTAGAAGCAGGGCGAGAATGCGGCAGTGTTGCAACTTTGGAGGCTTGACCTGATAAGCGGGCTGCTAAGATGCTCG
>CAZMNG010000547.1:0-3915 GCA_964567505.1 uncultured Chthoniobacterales bacterium | reverse complement strand
TACCTATGGTCGACAAGATCAGCGAATCGGCGCGGAGCTGGAACATGTCTCGGATTCGCTCTCAAGGCACAAAACCGGAAATGGCCGTCCGTCGGCTTCTACATGCAATTGGCTATCGTTTTCGCGTGAACGATCCCACTCTTCCCGGCCGACCGGACATCGTCTTCCCAAAACGGAAGGCCGTGATCTTTGTTCACGGCTGCTTTTGGCATCAGCACCAGGGGTGCGTTGACTGCTCGAGACCAGATTCCAACCGGGCCTATTGGCAACCGAAGCTCGAGCGCAACATCCGGAGGGATCAGGAAAATATGGAGCAATTGGCCCGAATGGATTGGAGAACGCTGATTGTCTGGGAGTGTCAGGCGCGAGATTCAAGAGAGGTTATTGCACAGTGCGTCCCTTTTCTTGGGCCGGTAAAATAGCTTCACTTTATTGATCTCGGAATTATCCTCAGCCGATAATGCGTCGATTGACCGTACTTGAACTTTGCACCGGAGGCGGAGGTCAAGCGCTTGGGCTGGAGATGGCCGGTATTGATTGCGTTGGCGCTGTCGAGCTTGAGCGGACAGCGTGTGAAACGTTGCGGCACAACAGACCGCAGTGGAACGTTGTTCAGGGGGACCTTCACGAATATGACGCTAAGGATTACGTTGGCGTGGACGTCGTCGCGGCCGGAGTGCCTTGCCCTCCGTTCTCTGTCGCAGGGAAACAACTCGGCGCGAGTGACGAGCGCGATCTTTTCCCAGAGGCGATTCGGGTTATCGAGCAGTGCCGACCCATCGCAGTCCTGCTGGAAAACGTCCCGGGTTTCGCTTCTTCAAAGTTCTCCGGATATCGTCGTGAACTGTTTGGTCGCTTAGAGCGCCTTGGATATACCACAGAATGGCAACTAATGAATGCGTCAGATTATGCCGTTCCTCAGTTAAGACCGAGATTCGTGCTTGTTGCGATGCGCCAACCGTTTTTTAGCAACTTTGAATGGCCCATTCCCCAAAGCGAAAGGTCTTATGTCGGGCCCGTCTTGGCGGATCTCATGGCGTCCCGCGGTTGGCCGGGCGCATTGATGTGGGCGGCTCGGGCTAATCGAATTGCGCCTACCGTTGTCGGTGGTTCAAAAAAGCACGGCGGCCCTGATCTAGGCCCTACTCGCGCCAAAAACCAGTGGCGCCAGCTTGGCGTTGACCCCATGGGAATCGCCGACGACTCGCCTGATAGCTCTCTACCGTCTGATGTATTTCCCAGGCTTACCGTAAGAATGGTCGCCAGGCTCCAGAGCTTTCCAGATGATTGGAATTTTGCCGGCCGCAAAACGGCAGCTTACCGGCAAGTCGGCAACGCGTTTCCTCCTCTTGTGGCTCACGCCGTTGGGACTGCTATCAGAAAGGCATTGCTAGGCGCATATACGACTAAGAAGAACACTGCCGGGCAGTTGCGCCTTTTCGACGCCGCAAGAAATAAAGTCGTACGAAATTAATGAATGCGCGATTCGCACTAGCGCGAAGGGATTTTCACAAGGAGTTGTTACAAGCCACCCTGGTCGCGACAAAGCTGAAAAAGAACAGCGGCGAGGAATCTGATTCAGAAGAAGATGATTTCGATCTGAAGGCGTTGGGCATCGCTAACGACGGCCTGGAGAATTCCCCGCCGGAGTTGCCTATGCGCCTTATCTCGAACGCGGATTCCGGAAATAAAGCTAGCGTGGCTTTGGCGTGGAAGGTTGCGTCAAAATTGGGACAAGTCGAGACCGTTGCAAAGAAACCGCCTGGACAGAGACTGGGTGACAATTTTGAGAAGGCTGTCTTTCATTTCCTGCAGGCCACATTTCCTCAGCTTACGCACTTGCGTCCGGGAAACTGGAAGATGGACCAGATCACATCTCGCAGCGGGCTTGGCATTGCTTCGTTTCAGCAATACAGCCATCTGAGTCTTCTAAGCGATCTGGTTAAGGAGCATAAGCAGCTCGCGACTGCGCTTGGCAACGAGTACCTAGTCGCTCCGGACATCATAATTGCGAGGATCCCTGAGGAGGATCCGGCAATTAACGTCGCTGAGTCCCTGATCGATGACGACGTGGCGACGTATTCCTCGCTTCGGAAAAAAGCAAATCCAGGGCCGATATTACATGCATCCGTTTCTTGCAAGTGGACTATCCGGAGCGACCGCTCCCAAAATTCGCGCTCAGAAGCGCTGAATCTAATAAGAAATCGAAAGGGACGAAACCCGCACGTAATCGTCGTTACGGCGGAACCCCTCCCGGGCCGACTTGCATCAATCGCGCTGGGAACAGGAGATATAGACTGTGTTTATCATTTTGCGCTCCATGAGCTTATGCGCGCAGTGGACGAGTTGAATTTGACCGATTCAGCAGACACCCTCCAAATGCTCGTCGACGGACAACGTCTCAGAGATGTCTCAGACTTGCCGTTGGATTTAGCTGTCTGATACTTTACCAGGTCGGATCAGCCGTGAGTTCGATTTGGATTTGGCTCGGGTGCTTTCATGCCATAAGTAATCGGGAGGGGTGCATCTTCCGCTTCAAGATGAGAGATGCTCGTGTCTGCCAGGCTAGGAAAAGCGTTCTCTTTGGCATTGCAATTCAGCTATCGATTTGCACTCTTCAGCCGCTGATCGACTTTGGCTGTTCACCAGATTTTCCCTATTTTCGCTGAAAGGAAAATTTCGCTATTCGTCGAAATGGGCAGCAGTCGCACGTCATCACAGTGACCACCGGAAATTTCCCGGCATTCACAATCATCAATAGAATCGACGCAAAAATGAAATACGCCTTACTGGTCCATCAATCGCAGGAACACTTCGACAAACGCAATGACGCGGCGCCTCTGGCGGCGGGCAGGGCCTACGGTGTAGCGCTGCAAGCTGCGGGTGTCTTTATCGGGGGCGCGGGTTTGGAGTCGCCGCAGGCCGCGACGACCGTTTCGATCCGGGACGGGAAACGCCGAGTTCACGACGGCCCGTACGCGGAAACGAAAGAATTTCTTGCCGGATTCGGCATTATTGACGTGCCGGATCTGGATGCAGCGCTGGAATGGGCTGCGCGTCATCCTGCCGCCGCTTTTGCTTCTATCGAGGTTCGACCTTTGTTGGGATCACATTTCGTGGCCGGCAACAAGCCTTCCTGTACCTCGTTCTGGCCGTGAGCGGCTTCGCTTCTCTGATTGAGTTCTTTGCCTCTTTGCCCGGCGCATCGTGAGCGGCGAATCGGTGTACGGTTCTGATGAGGCGCCTGCGGAACTGCGCGAAGCCCGCGGAGGAAAACTGACAGCCTGCCTTGGGTCGTTGATACGTCGGTTTTCTCGGATTTTCGATGGCCTTAAAATTTTACTGTTGCGCGGCCAGGGATTCGTCCTGAGATAGGAGCATGGATCGCGATCAATTTCGGGCGCTGCAGGCTCCACTTAAAAAGAAGTATATGGAGAATTCGGCATCGGCGCTGGTGACGCTGCGAGCCGAAGGAAACCTTGGCGAAGGGCTTACCTGCAGTGTCGCAGCGGGGCGGAGTCTCGTTGAATCGGGGCTCCATCCGGCGACTGGAGGAACCGGAGCAGATGTCTGCGCCGGGGATATGCTTTTACAAGCTCTGGTGGCGTGCGCGGGGGTGACGCTATCGGCGGTTGCAACTGCACTGGGGATCGAAGTTCGTGGCGGAAACATCGCTGCAGAAACCCGAGTACAGTCTGATGTCCCCTGTCCGCGCGAATGTATGTAAGTTTCTAATCTGGAAGGTAACGACGGCCTGAAAAAATTAGGTGCATTGGCGCGGACAGACGGCAACACGTTGATTGCGGCGATGCGTGTTGTACGAGCCGGGCGCACCTACGATCTCGGACTCGAGATAAACGATCAGATGCCGCACGGGGCCGGTTTTGCTCCATTTTCACTCGAGTTCACGCACAC
>CAZMNG010000546.1:0-3917 GCA_964567505.1 uncultured Chthoniobacterales bacterium | reverse complement strand
GCGACAACCCAACCGTTGGCCAATCCATTTATTACGTCGAGCATTGAAACGTTTCCTTCTTCAGATCCTCGCTTTTTGCCGAGCTTTCCGCTTGTACGCGCACACGCACCGGCTCACCTTCCTGGCTATTTCTTAGTTCCCATATTCGGCTTCAACAAATTCGATCAAAACGGGCTCCACGCTGAGAAGAGAACAGGAGGCACCCGCCGATGAGAATTGGTTAATGCAACCTGCTGGAATATGTTTGGAAAAATGTGCTTCGCATTTCAAGCTTTATCTGACCCATTGGATCACTGGGCTCAACGGGTCAACACGTTCAATCGCAAACTCGTAAGGAATTCCGAGGCACGCTGTTCATGCCAAGGCGTGACATTGAGGATCGAATCGATGAATCCGACGTGACCGCCTGACTTGGGTGTCTCTAAGAACAAATGAGGATTTTGTTCTGCCTCGGCAAACGGGAATGATTCCTTCTTTAGAAACGGATCATCGCGTGCGTTCAAAAGAAGCGTCGGAACCCGGATATGGCTCAGATAGTGTTTCGCGCTGGATTTCCTCCAGTAATCGATTGCATCTCGGAAACCGTGGACCGGCGCCGTATAGAAGTCATCGAATTCACGCAATGTACGGATTTTGCGACTTCCGCTCGCGTTCAATCGGTCCGGGAACTGCCGTGCCATTAATTCATATTTCGCCAAGATTCCGCTCACGAAGCGTCGACGATACAAGCGATTGCACCAGCGTCGATCAATTGCCACGGCGCTCGACTCGAGATCGACCGGCGTCGATATTGCGATCCCGGCACGGACTGCCGGATGGCTCCCCCTTTCTCCGAGATATTTCAGCGTGAAATTTCCGCCGAGGCTGAACCCGATGAGTGCGATCGTCGCATACTTCGCGGCGGCAACGTCGATGATTGCTTTCAGACCGGTCGTTTCGCCGCCGTGATAGGATCGCACGAGGCGATTGAGCTCCGTTCCGCAGCCGCGATTATTCCAGGCCAATACATCCCATCCGTGTTCGATGAGCCGGTCGGCCAATCCGCGGATATAGGCATCCTCCGAAGAGCCTTCCAACCCATGCGAAAGAATTGCCAGTTTCTCTTGGCGGACTATCGCCCAGTCAAGCTCAAGAAAATCGCCGTCCTCAAGTTCCAGGCGTTGACGCCGAAATGCCGTCACAAAGCGGCGTTTCAGGAGTAAGGGAATGATCGTTTGTAAATGCCCGTTCCGGAGCAACGGCGGCGGTCTAAATGTGGAAACAACGATAGGCATGAGTTCGTTTATTTTGGAAGCGGCGACCGATTATCGCCTAAATTATCAAAGGGGTCATGCAATCACCAATCTCACGCCGCTCGCTGCTCAATTATATCGGTATCTTCATTTTGCTGGCTGGGACTGGCTCCGGTGAGTTCATCTACTGGCGTAGTCTTCAAAACGGTCCTGGGAGCGACGATAATGACGCGCTCAATTCGCAGTATGATTCCCGCGTGTATCAGCGGGGTGTGCAGATGTATGTTGGCGCTTTCGGCTTGATCATGGATCAATGGTCACGGGCGGCCGCTAAACTGGGCGAACCCCGGCCCCTGGCAATCACTATCACCGTGCTTTCGATGCTCGCGGCGGGTGGTTGCTTTATCGCGGCTTCGCGCATGCCTCGTGATTAAAACCGGCGGTGTCGGTTGATTACTTCCGGAAACTCTTGCATCATGAGCAAGATTGCCCAGGGAGAGAAAGAAACCGCTCTCGGACGCGGTCCTGGGTAATGTCCATTGATGAAGTTCTCCCCACAATCCATATGAGAAAACATGCACTATTCGTTGTCATCGGCGTATTGAGTTTAACACTGACTCCGATGAATGGCCTTCAGGCCGCTGGTAAACAAAAGACGTTCGCCATCGTCCCGAAGTCGATCAGCGTTTCTTTTTACAATGATGTCGAACGGGGCTGCAAAGAAGAAGGAACCAAGTTGGGGGTTAATGTCATTTACACCGGTCCCGACACCGCCGATGCCGCCAAGCAAGTCCAAATCCTGCAGGATCTGGTCAGCCGTGGGATTGACGGGTTCGCCGTCGCGCCGATGGACGCGGATTCGGTGATTGGAGTGATCGATTCTGCGCTAAAGAAAGGAATTAAAGTAATTACCTTTGATTCCGATTCTCCGAAGTCGGGGCGGGTCTGCTTCGTTGGCACCAATAACCACCAGGGCGGTGTTGAAGCCGGCAAAGCGTTCGCATCAATGTTGCCAAAAGGAAAGTTTGCTGTCTTGACCGGTGGCTTGGCGGCGGACAATCTCAATCAACGGATTGATGGGTTTCACGAATCGCTCAAAGCTGCGGGCGGTGAATACACGGAAATTTCAGGTTCACCGTTTCCCTGCAATGACGACGCAGCCAAATCCATCCAGATCATTCAGGATACTTTGACCCGGTACCCTGATTTGAACGGCTTCTTCTTCTCCGGTGGCTGGCCGCTATTTGGCGCTCCCGAAGCTTATTTAAAGGCCGTTGCCAACTACTTGCCCGACATCAAAGCAAAGAAATTCGTCGTCGTCTCGTTTGACACGTTGACGGATGAGCTGAAGCTGCTCAAACAGGGAGCTTGCAACGCTCTGATCGGCCAGCGTCCCTACGCCATGGGTACAAAGAGTGTCGACGTTCTGAACGACCTGACGGACGGCAAGACAGTTCCAGCAGTCGTCGATACGGGCGTGGATGTCGTCACGGCGGATAACGTCGGCGACTTCCTGAAATAGTCTCTCATCGTCTCTCAGGGGCGTCGAAGAGTCGCACAGCGATTTGCTTCGACGCCGACTGAACGACGCGGACCTTACCTACCGGATGCCTCTCTTGCTCAAGATCAGCGGGATCTCAAAGCGGTTTCCCGGCGTTCAAGCCCTCCAGGATGTCTCTTTTGAAGTCACCGAAGGCAGTATTCACGCTGTGATGGGCGAGAACGGCGCCGGTAAGAGCACGCTGATGCAAGTGATCGCCGGCGTTTATCAACCGGATGCCGGAACGATCGAATTCGGTGGGCAGACGGTTCGCTTTGACAACCCGGCAGAGGCACAGGCAAAAGGGATCGCGATCGTATACCAAGAGCTCAACCTGGCTCCGAATCTCTCCATCGCAGAAAACATCTTTCTCGGTATCGAACCACGGAGGACGGTGTGGTTCATTGATCGGGAAAATCTGCGCGCCAAAGCAACAGAAGCCATGGCGCAGCTTGGTCTTCACTTTGATCCGGACCGCATCGTGCGTACACTCACCGTCGCTCAGCAGCAACTGATCGAAATCTGCAAAAGCCTTATCCGCAGTCCACGCCTGTTGATTCTGGATGAGCCGACCTCGAGTCTTTCGGAAACCGAGTCGGCGATTTTGTTCAAGGTAATTGCTGACCTCCAGAACCGCGGCGTCACGATTCTTTATATTTCACACCGGTTACCGGAGGTTTTTGCTCTCTGCGACACCTTGACCATCTTGCGAGACGGTCATCATGTGCGCACTCTCGGAGTTCAAGAATCGAGCGAGGCCGAAGTTGTCCGTCTGATGGTGGGCCGCGAGTTACTGCAATTTCATCGGACGAAAGCTGCAAAGCCGGCTGACGTTATCCTGGAAGTCAGGAATTTGACGAAAAAAGGACAATACCAGGAGGTTAGCTTCTGCCTTCGGCAAGGAGAGATCGTGGCGATGGCTGGTCTCATTGGAGCTGGGCGCAGTGAAGCTGCCATGGGGATATTCGGTTCACCCCCGCCTGACCAAGGCGAACTCTTCCTGAACGGGAAGAAAATGCATTTCCGAGAACCGAAGGATGCTTTAACTGCCGGCATCGCTTTTGTTCCGGAAGATCGCAAGTCCATGGGGCTCGTCCTCGGAGCAGGGGTGGGTACCAATATTTCCAGCGCAACCCTGCGGCGGC
>CAZMNG010000545.1:0-3921 GCA_964567505.1 uncultured Chthoniobacterales bacterium | reverse complement strand
GCACGATTCTGAACACTCCCGGCGTCGCACGACTGGCGACTGGGGCAGTCACGCTTTATGTCGACGGCGTCCAGATCCCGTCGGCCACGGACGTTCCTCTCGACCAGGACGAGCTGGTCTATTCCGAAACGCACCGGATCACGGCGAGCTATTCATGAACTCCACGGCAACGAACCTGAATCGATACTGGTTCCTGGACAGCGTCGCCGGATGGCGTGAAGCGTTCCTCGATGGTCTGGAGCCGACCTCGCCGGACGGCGATCTCGTACTCGATACGCTTCCCGGGTCGGCTTCGCTCCTGCTCGACGCAACTCAGCAAGCCGCGGAGTTCAAATGTCCGACTGCGCTCTGTAGCGACGGGCGCGGAAACCTGTTTGTCGTAGACGCTGCGTTGAACCTTGTGAAGCGCATTAATATGGCGCGGAGTACAGTTACGACGCTCCCGGCAATCGGCGGAAAAGGCGCCGCGCCGCGAGAATTGTTTGAACCGCGTGGAATCGCGGTCTTGCCGAGTGGATCGATTGTCATATCAGACACCCGAAACCATCATATCAAAATTTTTTCGTCTCCAACGTATGCCCTGCTCCAGGATTGGGGTGCGAACAACGCACTTGGTCAACCCGCGCAAGGTAACGGACGCAAAATGTTTCGCTTTCCATGGACTGTTGCTGTTGGTGATTGCAATTCAATCTATGTTGTGGATCGCGGAAATCGCCGAATTCAAAAAATTCGGGCGGATGGTACCTGGCAAGATGAATTCTCCGAGGCAGAGTGGGTCAGCCCGACCCGCCTGGCCCTCGGACCTGACGGTCTCATCGCGGTGGTCGATGCCGGTACAAACTCGGTAGCGGTTATCACGCCGGGAATTTCCCAACTTTTGTCCGGTGTTGAGAATCCGCAGAGCGTTGCAGTCGACACCGAAGCACGAGTTTACGTGGGCGATGGCGACGGCCTCATGCACCTCTTTGTCCCTGACCCAAACACGCCGAACCGGTACGAACTTGCGGGCGCAGGAATGACCGGTTTCGACGGTGCGATCGTTGATTTGGCGTGGGACAGTACCTATGGCCTTCTGGCGATTGTGGCCGAAACGTCTAACGGGCGCCAGCAACGGCTCTGGACGATCAATCCCAACGGGGCCCCGGTTCATACCGGCACTTATATTACCCAAGCGCTCGACAGCAACATTTCAAACTGTCAATGGCATCGTGTGCTCCTCAACGCTTTAGTGCCCTCCGGCACGAGCATCCAGATCGACAGTTTCACGGCTGAATCACCACCAGATCCTATCAGCCAGGTCACCGATTCCGGGTTCAACCAATGGAAACTCTGCGTTAAAGCGGGTAACGGCAATCCGGACTGCCTTGTTCAAAGCGGCCCCGGACGTTACCTCTGGCTGCGGTTGACTTTCAATTCGAATGGATTGGTCTCGCCCGAATTACGTTCGATGAAAGTGTTTTATCCACGGGTAAGCTATTTGCAATATCTTCCGGCGATTTACCAGGAGGACGAAAAGAGTCGCCCATTCCTTGAACGATTTCTCTCGATTTTCCAATCTGAATTCGACTATCTCGATTATCGAATTGACCGTATCTGGCAGCTGTTTAATCCAGGCTCTATACCGGCAAAAGACCTTAATTGGCTCGCGAGTTGGTTAGCCGTTGTCGTAAACCCGGCCTGGTCCGAGAGCAAACTCCGCTCGATGCTGAAAAATGCGTTTCAGGCTCAGTGTATGCGTGGAACGGTAGGAGGACTTACCCAGGCTATTTCGGATTATGTTGGTGTTCAGGCCGTTATTGTCGAGCACTTCCAAATGCGCCAGTTGCCGGTTTTATCGGGCGGCGCCTCGCCCGAGGGCTTGAGCAGCGGCCCCCCTGTGGTAGCCGCGTCCGCGGGAAGCCGGCAATACGGAATCCAGCTTTGGAGCTCGAATTTATACAAAAGATTGCAGCTGAGCTCCAATTCACAAATCGGTGATTTCCAACTGGTAAGCGACCCCGCACCCGATGTTGAACCGGCGAACTGGGATGCTCACCAGTTCATGGTTTTATTCCTCGCCAGCCCTTATGGATCGGGCGATGTCGAGCAGCAAATCTGCCAGCTGGTTGAGCGAGAAAAGCCGGTTCACACCCAGGCCAACATTTGCCCGCTCCTCCCCCGGTTTCGTATCGGGGTACAATCGACCATAGGAACCGATAGCGTGGTGGGCGGGATCAGCTACCTGGTGCTGAATCAGCTTGCGACGCTTGGCTACGACTCAATTCTCGGCTGTTCGAAAGAGGAATTGAAGCTTCGCCAAGCCGGCATTGCACCGCACCCGCGGGTGGGTCTCTCTTCCCAGCTTTCTTGAAGGCGCCAGCGATGAAGACTAACAATAACACCACATCTACCAACAACTGTTTGCCGTGTAATATCCCTCCTTTGTGCCGGAACAATTACTTCACGGGCAAGCTCCTGACCGAGCGGGACTTCACCGCCGAGCAGAAATACGCGGCGGACAAACTTCGGCTTCACCACGTTGCGCTGCACGGTTGGGGTATTGTCTGCGGACTAAAGGTGATACCACACCCGAATTGTCCCGCCCTGAGGATCGTCGTCGAGCCGGGCCTGGCAATTGACGGTTGCGGGCGCGAAGTTCGGGTTCCGCAGCCGGTGGAGCTTACGCTGCCCGTGTCATCGCCATTGGTTACGGAGGATCCATGCCCGCCCGACCCCACTTCCGACGAGATCGCGCAGCAAATGAACGGGCCGAGCGAAGAGCAACCGCCGGATCAACCCACCGTCACTCTCTACGTCGGCCTTCGTTACGTGGAATGGGGCGCCGAACAGATGCCAGCCCCTTTCAATGAGTGCGCCTGCGGGAGCAGTGGCACGCAACCCAATCGAATTTGTGAAAGTTACGAGCTAATGATTTTCACCGACGAGCCAAAGGGATTTGAGCTTGTCAGAAAAGAAAAGGAAGCGTGGGATTCTCAGGACCCGGAGGCGATCCACCAGTCTCTGCTCGATGGCTGCCCCGAACCGTGCGACATCGACTGGATCCCTCTTGCCGTTATTGGCGATTTCATCCCCGGTCAGGTCGTAAAAAAAGATTCGATTCACAACCGGACTTACCGGCGACGACTTCCGAGCACGACGGCTCTCGACCGGTTAATCGACTGCATCCTCAAGAAGATTCCGACCAAGACTCTGACGAGAATTATCGAGATCAATTGGACTCACCGCTTTGAATATCACGCTCATGACTTCATGAGGCAGTTTATCGGCGAACACGAGTCATCACCAGGATTTGAGATCACGTTCGACCGGCCGGTACATCACGAAGGAATTACCCAAAGAATCTTTCAAGCCGTCGCCATCCGGTATGTCGAGAACATGTATGGCGCGGGCCAGCCCGAGGTGGTTCCCGCCACCGTCCGATTGAACGCCGAACGCACGAAGATCCACCTCCACATCGATCCAACCTACGCGCGGAA
Organism: uncultured Chthoniobacterales bacterium; assembly: GCA_964567505.1. Lineage (GTDB taxonomy): Bacteria > Verrucomicrobiota > Verrucomicrobiia > Chthoniobacterales > JAFAMB01 > JAFAMB01. Next base: position 445 of record CAZMNG010000545.1, on the reverse strand, counting down.
CCGCTTGGAGAAAACGCGGTTCGAACTGTACCTCTTGCTGCGCTGCAACCTCATTATCGACGACCGCGGGTCTCCCGTCGATGGCGACTTACTCGCCGGTCTCGATGGCGATGGAGAGTATGTGACCATATTTCCGACGGGAGACGGCGTCCCGGGCGGACTATTTGAGAGCTGGATCCGTGTCGTTCACCACGCGGATCGTCAATAAGGAGGAAGCCATGCCCCTCGCACCTAACAATTCGACAACGACGAAGTACGCCACCAACGCGAACGGAGCGCCCGCTGCATCGACTCAGAGCTGTTGCAGGCTCATGAGCTTCGAGCGACCAAACTATTTTGCCGGTCATCTCCTCACGGACGCGGATTTGCTACTCGAACAGCGGTATGTCCGTGAGAAAAGCAAGCTTTATCATCGATCACTCCATGGCGCCGGTGTCGTGTGTGG
>CAZMNG010000544.1:0-3922 GCA_964567505.1 uncultured Chthoniobacterales bacterium | reverse complement strand
AGCAAATGCGTTCTTCACCGGCTTCGGTCCGAACAAACGAATCGTGCTATACGACACCTTGATCAACAATCACACGGTCCCTGAACTGCTCGCGGTCCTTGCCCATGAAATCGGTCACTACAAGAAGCGTCACCTCCTTCACCATTTCGTCATTGGCCAGTTGAATTTGTTTCTGCTGTTCCTCGGTGCATCCGTCTGCATCTCACGGCCCGAATTATTCCGCGCATTCGGAGTGACGACTCCATCGTCGTACGTTGGATTCCTTCTCTATCTGATTTTGCTCCAGCCGTTCAGCGCGTTGTTCGGCGTTCTCGCCAACTACTGGAGCCGGCGAGACGAGTTCGAGGCTGACCGTTTCGCCGCGGAGACAATTGGCGACCCAAGCCCGCTGATCACCGCATTGAAGCGCCTGAGCAAAGAGAATCTCTCGAATCTTACCCCGCATCCCCTGCTCGTAAGCTTGCACTTCACGCATCCGCCAGTGCTCGAAAGAGTGCTCGCCTTGCGCAAACTTGGGCCGCCGCTATTGGCGTGATTCGAGAACGCCTGCTTCGACGTCGCGAACGATTCGCTCCTGGGCATCGCCCATCTTTCTAAAACCGTCACTGGTCAGGTCATCCCACCCCGCGAGGTGCAGCAGCCCATGCACAAAGTAAAGCCGTAGCTCCCGGACAAAAGAGCTTGAGAACTTCTCCGCCTGCCGTGCCGCCGTTTCGACGCTGATCACAATTTCACCGTGTTGGAACGTGATGACGTCCGTCGGACCATCAACCGACATGAAGTCGCGATGGATTTCGGCGATTCGTCGGTCCGTGACAAATGCGACGCTGACTACTTTGGGAAGCGTCGCCGGCTTTGCAATATCAGCAACCTTCGCGATCGCCTCTTCGGCAAATGCCCGGAATTCAGAGAGATCGACTCGCCTCTTGCGCTGCCTGTTGGAGAGCTCGAGTAATGCGATCACGCCGCGGAAGCGGGCGGAAGATTGCGAAGACGCCGACCCTCCTGTTCGGCCCGCTCTTCGTCTTTCGGATACCGGATCCGGGTGTGAAGCATATTCTGGAGCGTGAACCGGAACGTCTCCGAAATGATCTTCAGTTCCCTTAAAGTCAGATCGCACTCGTCGAGCTGGCCTTCGGCAATTCGCTTGCTGACGATGTCGTTCACAAGCTGCTCGATCTTTTGCGGCGTCGGTTTCTCCAGGCTGCGAGAAGCGCTTTCGACCGCATCCGCAAGGCTGATTATTCCGCTTTCTTTAAACTGTGGTCTCGGCCCGCTGTATCGGAAGTTCTCCTGACGAACATCCGGAATATCTTCCTCCCGAATATTCATGATTTTTCCGCCCTCGCGCGCGTCCTGCTGTTGCTGAATCGCGCGTTTGTAGAAATATGCAACCAGCGATGTCCCGTGATGCTGCTGAATGACGTCGATAATGCGCTGATTGAGCCCGAATTTCAGCGCGAGATCGACCCCTTCTTTGACGTGGGAGATGATGATCAGCGCACTCATCGTCGGCGTCAGATCGTCATGAGGATTTTCGTCGCCGATAATGTTCTCAGAAAAATAGTTCGGTTTAACCAGCTTGCCGATATCGTGAAAATAGGCGCAGGCCCGGCACATCGTGCCGTTGGCGCCAATCTTGTTCGCGGCGACTTCTGCAAGGTCCGCGACGACGTCGCTGTGATGCCATGTCCCCGGCGCTTCCAGACTGAGCCGGAGCAATAGCGGATGATTGCGATCCGCCATTTCGAGCCACGACATGTCAGTTGTGATCTGAAAAGCGGCCTCCAGCATCGGCAACGCACCGCCGACGACCATGGCGGTAATCACACCAACCAGGACCGCGGCCGCAGACTGCTTCATGAACATGGTCAAATCCATGTCATTCAGACTGAGCCATGGGATGGTTATGATCCCGAACGAAACGGCAAGTATCCAAGTCGCTAACCCGACGTAGACGCCCGCCCGTAACAACCGGCTCCGGCGTCGTACCTGAATCGTGACGAACACGGCGATAAAACCGCTGATCAGACTCATTACGAGCAGAAAAGCGTCCACACCCCGGAACAGGATAGAGCTCCACAGGCTGACAAAAACAGCGCCGTACAAGCCGAGATTCTTGCCGAGCAATACAGATAAAACAAGTGGCGCCAAAGCGAACGGAATCAAAAGAACACCAAACTCCTTCGGCAATCCCCCTTGACTCTGGGTAGACAGAATCATCACCACTTTCGCCACACACAAATGGAAAAGGATCACCCCGAATACCAGTCCAACCCGCGAGTTTTTCTGGAACGTGTCCGGATGATTGATCCAAAGCTGCGCTACCGCAGTCAGGAATATCAGTAACCCGATCAGGAAATACTTTGCCGGGTCCGGGTGTTCACCCGAAAAGATCAGCAGGGCGAGCACCAAAACGAATACGCCAAAGATACCGGCTTTCACGAACGGGTCCGATTCAAGCCTGCGCATCAATTCGTTCGGAGTGGATTTTCGCCGCATCTTCGAGCAAGCGAAACCCTTTTTGACTAACTTTTTGCGATTAGAGCTGCCAAACATTCCGAAAAATCCCTCCCTTTAACCCTGGTTTGTGCTTGTCGGCTCTTCCCGGTAGACCCTGTAGGCACGGATAATGGATTGAACCAGCGGGTGTCGCACGACATCCCGATCCGAAAACCGTGTAAAGTGTATCCCTGGCACCATTCCGAGCGCATGCATCGCCTCGATCAGCCCGGATGTATGTTTGCGCGGCAAATCAATTTGCGTCTGATCCCCTGTCACAACACATTTCGAATCGGCGCCCAGCCGTGTCAGAAACATAAACATCTGCTCAGTGGTCGTGTTTTGCGCTTCATCCAGAATCACAAATGCATGATTCAGCGTCCTTCCGCGCATATACGCCAGCGGCGCAATCTCGATAACACCCCGGTCCATGTACCTCTGAATCTCTTCAGACTCAACCATATCATACAGCGCATCGTACAAGGGACGCAAATACGGGAAAATCTTTTCCTGGAGATCCCCGGGCAGAAATCCCAATGCTTCCCCAGCCTCCACAGCAGGGCGGGTAAGGATAATCCTTTTAACCTGTTCCTTCCTTAACGCGTCAACGCCCAGCGCCATCGCAAGATAGGTCTTCCCTGTCCCGGCAGGCCCAATCCCGAAGACAATATCAAATTCCTGAATCGCCTGGACATAGTCCAGTTGCTGTTCCGTTCTCGGAATGATCGGCGCGCGCCGGGAAGCGGTCAGAACTTTGTGCCCGGCCAGTTCCCCCAGCGGTTGGCGGTTTCCGTCCGTCACGGAATCAAGCGCATATTGAAATTCGTGGCGCCGGATCTGAACCCCGTGCTGGCGCGCTTCTTCGAGCTGGTCAAAGACGCGGCGTGCTTTTTCGATATTTGGTCGCTCCCCCTCAACGCGGAGCCACCCGTCGCGAGTGGTGACTTTCACCGCCAGCTTCTCCTCAAGCGCCTGGAGCAACTTGAAGTCGTTCGCGTACAGATTTTGCAGCGTCCGCGCGTTATCGAACTGAAGCGTCTCGGATTCAACCATTAAATCTGTAATTGCAAGGTGTTATGCATTATCCCAAACTGGCGAATAATCAAAGAGGCTTTTCGGTCATTTGTACCCGTAAACCATTGCCCAGTTGGTCCGATCCTCGGGCGAGTTAGTCACCTCCACGATAATGAAATAGGTCCCTGTCGCCGGTGGAAGCACGCGAACCGCCGCAAACCGGCCCTTCTGCCAGGAGTCGCTTTCAGCCAGTTTTCCCTTGCTGTCATAGAGGTGGATGGCGACGTGGGCGCCTTCAGCGTCCGACGCCATGCAAAACCAGTAGTCGTTCCCTTTGAACAACGTATGCGGGATTGCCTTCTGTTCGCGGACACCGAGATCGCCACCCCATTCATCGTCACGAACC
>CAZMNG010000543.1:0-3931 GCA_964567505.1 uncultured Chthoniobacterales bacterium | reverse complement strand
CGTCCAAACAGCGGCTCCGGCCGAATCGCATGGACCTCGGCTCCCCTGGATCGGAGTCCCGTCTCCAGCAAATCAGCGACTCGCGCCATGCTGTGCTGCCCGTCGAGCCGATAATTCGCGATCAATAGGACTGGACCCACTTCTAAGGATTTAGACAATCAGTTATCCTCGACGCGGTCAAGCGGGTGTCCACGGTTACCGGGTTGTGGGCGGAATGGCGCGACACTAGGGAAGCCTCTGCGCTCTCACCCAAAGCCAAACTTGCGAACCCGAGCGCGCCTCGTCTAACGACTTCAGCATTCGCTCGCGGGATACCTTGGTTTGCCAAAGCAAATAGTGCTCCCGGAGCCATGTTTCCCGATCATAGGAAACTCGGCGTTCGATCGTGTGAGAGCCGGCAAATCTCCCGGTGATGCGCTCTTCAGTACTCTGGATGCCGGCAGAGACAGAGTCTGCATGAACCTCGATCAGGAGATCAGCATCCTTGAGCCGTGGCACCTTGGCCGGATCCAGCAGGACTAGTTCGTACCCTTCGATATCACATAGGACGAACGTCTTCCGTGTGATCAGCTGGTTCAGATCGAAATGCGTACACTGCCCGAAAACGCGCACTCGCTCGGAGACGCCGTTCAATCTGGCCAAGCGTCGCGCCTGTCTGCGGGCAATAGGATCCAGGTCGAAGGCAAACACTTGGGGCTTACGACCTACAAGCGCGAGCCCGACTGCATAATATCCCTCGGCACAGCCAATATTCACGATCCGGTCGTAGCCGTGCCGGGCGATGTCCTCGACGATATCGTCCAATTCCGACTCATACGCCCCAGCCCATTTCGGCGTGATTGGTCCCCAAACGGTTTCGTCGAGATAAAACATCCCACGAAACGGGCCTGTCAAAACCTCCGGAGTTTGATTTACAGGATAAAACGCTTCCCTGAACAGCCGCTGATCAAACTTAAACCGCCTGCAAAACTGCTTCCGCGCACGGTACGATCGGTACAAATGGTACAGCTCCGGTGCAACAATTTGCGCAAAACGTCGGAGCTGCAGGTCCATCTTCAATCACGCTCCTGTCGAGCTTGAGTTAAATTTTCTTCCGGCGCGACAGGAGCGGAAGTGGGCGCCTGCCCAACATCCGTGAAGTTAATGATCGACTCTGCAATCGGAGATCGCCCTCGGATTCGTCGAATTTTCCGATGCTCTGCCGGTACAGCGGTTCCGGCGCCAGGCCGATTGATGGCCGCCAGAGCCAGGCCGGAGGTGAAAACCACAAAACCAAGTGTCGCAGGTTGCCCGAATTGGCCGGATACCAGGTCGAGCCCGGTCGCCGCCACCAATAGCACCGGGGTAGCTTGTCCCCGGTTAAGCGCGCCCCACGATTCCCGAACCAGGTACCAGCAGATTGAGAGCCTCAGGAGAATAAAGGCATATCCCAGAATCGGCCCACTTTCGGCAACGACTCTCGACCATTCGGACTCACCGAGAAGAAACGATCGGGACCCGGTCAAAAGAGCCGCCCCGGCATTCGTTCCGATGCCTAACCCGCGCCCGAGCAGCGGCGTCTCGATCGCTGTATCGATCGATTCGCCCAGATCGCCAAGGAATCTTGCAACAATCCCGTTTTTCACTCCGCCGCCGGCCCGGAGCCTCTCTTCGTGCACTTCCAGCCCTTCGCGGAACAACGGAAGATAACAGAGCGCCACAAAAATCAGATACCCCAGGATCGCAGGAGTCAGGATGCTGCGAACCCGCGAAAATTGACGGACGCATATCAGCAATACCGCAATCACAATGATCGTGACGCCAACCAGAGCGGAGCGACTACCGGATAACACCAGCGAAAAAAGCAGGCAGGGGATAGTCAAAGCGCGAAGCCAATTCGATATTTTGTTCCGGTCCAGATAAGCGCCCAGGAGAAAAGCCGCAACGACGCTCAAAAAGGATACCATCCCGGTGACAAACGAAAAAAGACCGGCAGGCCTGATCCGGTTTCCCACCGAGATGAGCTGCCCGCCGAGTTCGCCACCCGCCGCGGCGTTAATCCAGGCGCCCTGGGGTGACGCAAATTGCCAGAGCACAAGGAATGTCATTGGCAGAGCCAACAACAAAAACCAACGCCCAAATCGGTTCACATCTTCCCGGGCCAAAACCTTCGGCATCAGAAATATCAGTGGCAAATGAAGAAAGTTTGTTCGCAGCCCGTACAGAATGATTCCGAGATGGTCGAGCAAGTGGAACGACGCGGCAAAGCTCAGAACTGCCAGGCCAATAGTCGCCAGAACGAAGCGATTAAGTGGAAAGACCCCTTGAGCCAACGCGATCGCGTAGATCAAAATCACAACCGGGTCCCGCACGATCAGGAGCGGTGCCGATAACGACGGAAAAATCCATTTGCGCAACGCCCCTTCCCAAATCAACAGCCAGAAGTACAGCCAGATTAGCAACACCAGGCTGCGGTGCGGACGCGCTTCCCGGTTCGTAGAGAAACGTTCGGACAACCCGGCGCGTCCGAACTCATTCTTTCGCCTGGGGTTCGCAAAATGGCTTTCAGAAGTCCGCATCGCTCTACTGGACGACCGACAGAATTTTGTCACTGTATCGTCGCCAATGGGCTTGTCGCGCTTTTTCGATGATCGCCGGACGCGAATCATCAACCCAATCTCTGTGATCTGCAATCCAGTCAATCCGTTCCGCAATCGCCTCCGGTGCGCGAATGGGTATCAAGAAGCCGGTTTGTCCCGGTTCAATCAAATCTTCAGCACCGGCATTTGGCGTCACGACAATCGGAAGACCGCAACTCAACGCCTCCATCTGCACCATTGCCCTGCCCTCGACGATCGAAGGCAGCACCAAAACGTCGCACCTTAACATCAACTCCCGAACCTTTCGCGCCGGCCTCGTTGCCTCGTATGTGAAATCCGGATATTCCTGCCGGTAGAATCGAAGCGGAAGGAGTGGTGTACCGAGAACGAGCAATTCAACATCTGAGCGGCTCAGGCGCTTCATTGCCGTGAACAGATCTGCCAATCCCTTTCGCTGGGTCATTGACCCAACAAACAGGACCCTCAAGCGCGGGTTCTTTCGGACCGATCGTCCAGGTGCTGGCGCGGGGCACCCGTACTCGGCTACGAAGGAAATTGTTCCCGCGGGAAGTGATTCCTTCACTTGGCGACTGGGACAAATGACAAGCTCTGCGAGGCGCAATTCCTCTTCCTTACGTTCCAGTTTGCCAGGCGAGTCCCGGGTTGCCAGCAAGGTCGGCTCCCATTTCGGATAGCGTTCTGCTTCCTCGTGCAGAAGCTTCTGAACCGTCTGCCAATACATGATGGGAAGCTCGTAGAAGCGCCGTACACCGATTCGCCCCGCCGCGCGAAATGTCTCCAGCGCCGAATCTTCATAGCAATAGATTGCCGAACTGGAGTTCAGACATTTCGCGACGTGCCGGTCAAACCCCCACGCAACCGCATCGCTGCACGCCCATCCAGTGCCATGGCGAATCAACCGTTCCGGTCCAAAACGCTGAGCGAACAGGCGCACGATCTCCCGATAAGGATGCTGGCGAACTTTCCGCCGGGCGCCGTGGATCTCCACCCTCCTCCGCCCAAGGCCAAGAGTCGTGTGAAATTCATGCAGTTCCCCTTTCTCATCGAGCCCCGCCAAAAGCGCCCGAACGTACTGATTCAAGTGCGGATGACTGACGGTGATCATGCCCTTTGCATCGAGTTCATCGTGGTGTCTTTGCGCTTGTGTGTCCTACCTCTCTTGATCTGTCAACCATCACCATTCGCACGAAGCTCAGTCTCAGCGCAGCCCGGCACGGCGTTTTGGGCAGCGGCAGGACAATCCGGATTGTTCCCTATGTCCTACGGCCTTCCCTGCTAAGCGGACAGCTCTTTGTCTGTGGAGTCATCCGAGCGGAAGTATTACGAGGAAT
>CAZMNG010000542.1:0-3933 GCA_964567505.1 uncultured Chthoniobacterales bacterium | reverse complement strand
TTGCTACGGGCGAGCCGGCGCTGATACTCGTGTCAGGTTATTCCGGAATCGGCAAGTCCTCGGTCGTCAATGAACTTCAAAAAGTCATCGTGCCCCGAGGCGTGTTTATTTCTGGGAAATTCGACCAGTATAAGCGCGATATCCCGTATGCGACGCTTGCTCAGGCTTTCCAGAACCTCATACGCCAAATCCTAAGCAAGAGCGATGCGAAGCTCGGTCGTTGGCGCGAGGCGCTCCAGGAGGCGCTGGGCTCTAGCGCTCAACTCATCATTAACCTCATTCCGGAACTGGAGATAGTTATCGGTCAGCAGCCGCCGGTTCCAGAAATCCCACACGCAGAAGCGGAAAACCGTCTTCACACCGCATTCCGGTCTTTCCTCGGCGTCTTCGCCCGGCCGGAGCATCCTCTCGCCCTATTTCTCGACGATCTCCAGTGGGTGGACACGGCCACACTCAAACTGCTCGAAGTCTTTTCGACCCAGCCCGAGGTGGCTCGTGCACGAGAAAACACCCGGTAATCCATTTTTTGCGATCCAGTTCCTCAGCGTTCTTCGCGAGGAGCAACTCCTTCGGTTTGATCCACCCAATGGGACCTGGAACTGGGATCTGGAGCGGATTCGCACCCAAGGCTACACTGACAACGTCGTCGATTTGATGGCCGGCAAGCTGCACCGTCTAGCAGACAGGACGCAAGAGGCTTTGAAACAACTAGCCTGTCTGGGCAATGAGGCGGACTTCGCCACGCTGAGTTTGCTTCGCGGGGAATCTGAAGATGCGCTTTGCGTCTCGTTGTGGGAGGCCCTTCATGCCGGATACGTCATTCGCCTGAAGAACGGTTACAAGTTCCTCCACGACCGTGTGCAGGAGGCCGCCTATTCACTCATCCCGGAAGTAGACCGTCCCGCAACCCATTTACGGATCGGGCGAGCGCTCGCCGCGCATACGGCACATGAGCAGATCGAGGAAAAAGTCTTCGAGATCGTCAATCAGCTCAACTTCGGTATTGAGCTGATCACGGACTCTGAAGAACGGGAACGAATTGCCAAATTCAACCTCATCGCCGGCATCCGCGCGCAAAATTCCACCGCCTATGCTTCGGCGCTCCGCTATTTCAATGCCGGGTGCGAACTGCTGGCGGCGAATTCTTGCCAAATCGAGTGTTCAGTTGCCGCAACTGGAAAGCCGGCGGCCTCCTCCTTGGCTGGTCGCGAAGCGACGTTGAGGCCAAGCACTGCACGGTATGCGCTTACTTTCGCGCTCGAATTGCATGTCGCCCAATGCGAGTACCTGACCGGTGCGCTCGATGCTGCGGAGGAACGACTATCTCATCTCTCGGTTTACGCAGCCGACCTCGCCGATTTCGCCGCGGTTACCGCGGCGCGTCTCGACGTTTACACCACCCAGGACCGCGGCGACCGCGCAGTCGAGGTCTGTCTCGACTATCTGCAACGCGTCGGCGTTGACTGGTCGCCGCATCCGTCCGAGGAAGAAGTTCGCAAGGAGTATGAGCTGCTTTGGCGCGGAATCGGAGAACGCACAATCGAAAGTCTTCTCGACTTACCTTGCAGGAGGCTATCCGCTCGGCTCATGAGAACGGTTTTGTCCAGAACGAGGCTATCGCGGGTGAACGGGCGGCGGCGTTCTACGAAGCACGCGGATTCAACAGGATCGCGCTCACCTACCTGCGGGATGCGCGGTACTGCTATCTGCGCTGGGGAGCCGAGGGCAAAGTGCGCCAGCTCGACCAACTGCACCCGCTCCTTCGAGAGGAACCGCCGCCGCAGCGTCCTGCTGCCACCATCGCGACTCCGGTCCAACACCTGGATCTGGATTCGGTGATCAAAGTTTCTCAGGCAATCTCAGGCGAGATCGTCCAGGAGAAACTGGTCGACACCCTCATGCGGACTGCGATCGAACAAGCCGGCGCTGAGCGCGGTCTGTTGATTCTTCCAGGAGTTGCCGAGCAGCGAGTCGAAGCAGAAGTCCGATGCGCTTCCGACAGAGTCGCCGTTCATTCTCGCCAATCGATAGTGACCCCTTTCGAGCTGCCGGATTCATTGATTCGATACGTCTCGCGCACCAAAAGGTGCGTGACTCTGAGTGACGCTTCGGCCGAGAATCTCTTTGCAGAGGACGAATATTTCCGGCGCAATTCTCCCAGGTCCGTGCTTTGCCTGCCGGTGGTTAAGCAGGGCGAACTGATCGCTATCCTCTACTTTGAGAATAATCTGGTGCCCGGTGCCTTCACGCCCGATCGGCTTGCGACCTTGGAATTGATAGCCTCCCAAGCCGCGATTTCTTTGGAACAAGCCCGGTTGTATGCTGAACTCAAGAATGCAAATGAGAAGTTGCAGGCCGAGATCAGCGAACGGCAGCGCGCACAAGAGGCCCTCGAGAGGAGCAGCAGCGAATTGCGCAAGAGCGAACAGCGCCTGCAGGACATCATTGACAACACGACGGCAGTCATATTCGTCAAAGATCTCAATCATCACTATCTGTTGTTCAACCGTGAGCTCGAAAAGCTTTTTCATATTCCTCGCGAGCGGATGATTGGAAAAACGGACTTTGATATATTTCCCCACCATGTCGCAGAAGAATTTCGCGCAAATGATCGGAAAGTGATTGAAGGAGGCGTTCCGCTCCAGTTTGAGCAAGCCGTCCCCATTAACGGGAGCGTGCACCAAAGTGTCGTCGTAAAATTTCTCTTACGTGATAGCGCAGGCATACCATACGCGATTTGCGGAATTGGCACGGATATCACGGCTTTAAAGCGGGCAGAAGAATTGGAAAAGAAAGCTGCACGCGAGCGTGAATTGTTCGCGCAGCAGCGCGCCACGCAGCTTGCCAAGGCGAACGAGGCTCTCCGAGGCTCCCTCGACGCACTCGCCGCTGTGCCAGAGATGGACAGCTTCCTCGGCCAGGTTATGGCCTCTATCGCAGGGCAATTAGGCGCCGCATCTGCTACACTGCGATTACATAACGCTGAGACCAATCTCTGGGACATTGAAACTATCTTCCAAGACGGCCGGGTGATGTCTTCCGCCGAGGCCCGATTTCTGGAATCTTTTAGCTCACTGAGTGAAAAGCAGATTAGGCCTTTTTTGCAAGCGATCACGGTTTTCCGCACGGCCGATCAATATGGAGCATCCGTGGAGGATTACCGACGCTACCTGGCCTCCCTTGGCGTAAGGACACTCATGCTGATCCCATTGAAGTCGCGTGACGAGCCCATCGGTCTCTTAGGATTTCGGTTTTCGGAAGATCGCGAATTTCGGCCGGAGGAGCTCGAAATTGCCAGGGCATTGGCCACTCAAGCCAGCCTGGCCATTCAACTTTCCAAATTAGCCGACGAAGCTCGTCAATCGGCCGTCCTGCAGGAGAGAAACCGGCTGGCAGGAGAGATCCATGATTCGCTCGCACAAAGTTTTACAGGAATATCATTGCAGCTCGGAATGGCCCAGGAACTTCTCGCAGACAACGATGCCGGCAGCGCCGGGTTGAGCTATCTCCAACGGGCGGACGACTTGGCACGCTTCGGACTCGCGGAGGCTCGCCGCTCGACCTTGAGTTTGCAGCCGGCGATGGTCCAGGACTCAGGGCTAATCGAGGCTCTGCAAATGCTGGTCGACCGTTCGAGCATACCCGGCCGACTGCGCTGTACGTTGGCGTCGGACTTTGCACACGACGAATACTTGTCCTCGGCCGTCCGGCAGGATCTGCTGCGAATCGCTCAGGAAGCCATCAGCAACGCGGTGCGCCACGCCCGATCAACTGCCATCAGCGTCACCCTCCGATCCAACCCGCGCAAGCTGAGTTTCGAAGTGACAGACAATGGGTCAGGCATGGCCAAAGCGCCTCAATCCAGTCAAGGATTCGGATTGGCCAATATGCGGGCACGGGCTAAAAAACTGGGCGGATCACTAAGAATCCGGA
>CAZMNG010000541.1:0-3936 GCA_964567505.1 uncultured Chthoniobacterales bacterium | reverse complement strand
CGATGGCGACCGCATGATGCTGCCCGCCCGAGAGGCACCGGACCCTGCCCGTGACGGACGGGACTGAGACATTCAGATCGTCGAAGAGCGCACGAGTCCGCTCCGCCATCGCGCGTCGGGCCAAGAAGCGCACAGGCCCGAATCCCCAGGTCAGCTCACGATCCAGAAACACGTTCTGATAAACGGTCAGGTCGTCGACCAGAGCGAGGTCCTGATAGACGGTCTCGATGCCGCGGTGCCGGGCCTCCTGTGGACCGCGGTAGGAGACGACGGTTCCGGCGATGCGGATGGATCCCCGATCAGGGGCATAGATGCCCGCGATACACTTGATCAGCGTGCTCTTACCCGCGCCGTTATCGCCGACGATAGCAGTCAGCTCCCCGCGATTGGCCCACATCGATGCACCCCGCAGGGCGACGACCTCGCCGAACGATTTCCAAATCTCCTCAACCTCGACGAGGTGCGCAGGTACCGGTATCAGACCCGCATCGGCCACGATCTCACCTTCGCGTCCGCTCATCGCACGGTCCTCATCAGCACCGCGGCCGCGATGACCACGATGCCCACAACGAGCGGCTGGTAGAAGGCCGAGAACCCAAGGAGTGTCAGCCCGTCGTACAGAACTGTCAGGAAGATCGCTCCGATCACGGGACCGTGGATGGTCGCGCGTCCCCCGAATAGGCTCACGCCGCCCAGCACGACCGAGGCGATAGCGGTGAGCAGGAACTGCGTGCTCGGAGCCGGTTGTGCTGCCCCGATAAAGGCGACGAGCATGACCGCAGTGACACCCGCGAGCGAGCCGCACAGCACATAGGCCAGGAACTTCGTCCGGGCCACGCTGATACCCATCGCCCGGGCCGCGTCGAGGTTCCCTCCGGTGGCCAGTACGTACGTCCCGAATCGCATGTGAAATAGCAGCACGTGCAGCGCAATGGATAGGGCGACAGCGAGCAGGAAGTTGAAGCGGAACAGCCAGAAGCTGCCCGTTGAGAGCGTGCGCAAGGCCTGATCGGAGATCTGCACCGGGATGCCTTGCGATACGACCAGCGCGATCCCGGACGTGAGACTGAAGCTGCCGAGCGTCACGATGAAATCCGGAATCTTGACCCGACCCACGAGGATGCCGTTGAAGCAACCAACCAGGGCGCCGGTCGCTAGCCCGACGAGCACTACCAATACGAGGGGCCAGCCTGCGGTGTACGCGACTCCCATCATCACGCTCGCGAGCGTGACCGTCGTGGCGATAGAGAGATCTATCCCACCGATGGCGATGACGAAGGTCAAACCCAGCGCCAGCACAATGATCAAGGACGAGTCGGCCAGCATCCCGCGGATGTTCTGTTCGCTCAGGAAGACCGGTGATCGCAGAGTGAAGATCACCGAGAGGACTACGAGTGCGATGGGCGCGGTCCAGTCGGTCCAGAAGCCGGCGTTGCCCAGCAGTCGCCGGAACCGTGTCCTCAGCCCAGACGGCGCTTCCGACTCATGGCTGCGCGTGCTCATCTGATTGCGAGTAGGGACAGGTCAAATATCGGACGAGTCGTGTCTTCGTAACTACGCTTTTGCATTATGTTCTGCCCCAAACTCATATGGTTTCCGCGCGTCAAGTCTGAGGTTCAGAGTTCTCACTACTGCGTTTCCAGGGTGGTTGTCGACCGTCGGATTGATTTTCCAGACTTGCTGGCCACGGTTCAGTGGGGAATCACGGGACGGACGTTCGAACGAGCGTGTAGCGATGATCCAGGTCGCAGATTTCGGGTCGCTGATCCCAAATTGACAGGTCGATGAGCTCCCAGGTCGCCGCATCGAACCCAATGATTTGCATTAGAGCGCCATCCCTTCGAGAGGCGGCCTGCCAATCGGTTAGGAGCGCGCCGGCATGCACGCGGCGCGGAAACGGTACAATACGCCGTATCGCGTAGCTGGCGCGTCGAACGGATGCAAAATCGCCGCTAATCGAATGCACCAGATACCACCGTACCGGTGGACGCGCAAAGACGGAAGAATAATTGTCGAACACGTCGCCGCTCAGGTAGGCGTGCATCGATTCGAGTCTGTCCCACAGATAAATCGAGCTGTACTCGGCAACGGCAGCAGTTTCGGGCTCATTTAATCCGTAGAGTTTAAAGTGCAAGCCCGCCAACCGATCAAAAATGGGTGCAATTTCCGAAACCCGACTACGAATTTTCGAAAAGTCGGTGTCGGCCGCTAATGGTGTCTGATACTGCATCAGAATGGTGTTGGTAACTGTTTTCACAGCGTGAATATCATCACTCACGTAGATTATTAAAATTGAATGTTTTGAAGCTTTAAATGAGTTAAACTAAAGTATGGCGACTTTGCTTGATCTTGAATTGTTGCGGACTCTGGTCGTTGCGCGGGACTCAGGGAACTTTGCGGAGGCAGCTCGAATCGTGGGCAGGACACAGTCGGCCGTCAGCCTGCAAATGCGAAAGCTTGAAACTCAACTTGGCACGCGAATCTTCCGTAAGAACGGGAGAAAATTGGATCTGAATCCTGCCGGCGAACTGCTCCTGCAGTACTCACGGCGTCTCCTGGCGCTCAATGAGGAGGCAGTGGAAGCCACTACTGCGTTTGATGTCCATGGAAGTATTCGCGTCGGTTTACTGCAGGATTTTGCAGAAACTGTGCTTCCCGGTGTCCTGTCGACGTTTGCGAATGCTCATCCACTGGCTGAGACAGCAATCGTAGTTGAAAGATCTCCCAACCTGATCGGAAAATTGACGAGGGGGGAATTAGATCTGGTCCTGTTTTTCGATTCGGGAAATGTATCCTTAGAGTTCATCCGGACAAAGATTGCCACCGTCCCGATGTACTGGATTTTCAGTCCAACATATAAGACTGGGAAGACTCTCAGCCTTATCTTTCTGGAGCCGCCGTGTGTTTTTCGCGAGGCCGCGTTGAAAAACGTTGGTCCGCATCAGGCCTGGCGACAGACGTTAAGCACGCCGAGCCTGTCAGGTATTTGGGCCGCGGTTGAAGCGGGCCTCGGAATATCTGTGAGGACGAAACTGGGAATCCCAGGAGACCTTGTAGCCGCGCGGCGACTTCCAGGTAAGGCGAACTTACCGCACGTCGATGTGATATTGCTTCAGCGCGAGAATACCGGTCCTCTAGTAGCGCGGTTCCGGGAAGCCCTGCTCAAAAAATTGGCGGACCACCTCCTGCTCGAAAGACGAGAGTCGCGAATTCACCAACTTGGCAATCAGAGGGCCATCGGTGCTATCCTCTCCTGAGAATTCAGGTACTCATGAGTGGTTCACGAACAAAACGGCGGACTCTCTCTACCCGAACGCGCTGCCGGATATCTGACCTGTCCCTCATTTTCCCCTCATGAAAGGGCGCTCCCGGCCTGCGACCAGATCAACCGGGCTCCAGTGGTTTGCACCCCAACTAAAGCTGGTACAACTGCCGTACGGCACCGCCAACTCAAATGCCTTCCGGAGGGGTAAGCCGGAAAAGGCGGAGACTGCCGCACGTATAACTCCGGCATGAGTAACAACAAGATAATGTAGCGTTGGTGTCACGCCCGTGTTCAGGCCTGATTGCGGCACGGGCGTGACGCCCGCGTCGCATCTTGCTCCGACAATCTTGCCCTCTATTCCGGTCAGCACCCGCGCCTGCAATTGTTCAAAGGACTCTCCAGCCGGAGGGGCGACTGTATCAAAATTGGCTATCCATTCGCTGAGTACTTGAGGTTCTCTGGCCTGAATATCGCTCCACGTTCGGTTCTCCCATGTTCCGAAGCTCACTTCTCGCCAGATCGGATCCGGTTCCGCAAAAACACCAAGCCGGGCTGCGATCGCTTCAGCGAGGAGCTGACACCGCTTCAGATCGCTACAAGCAGGAGATTAATCGGTTGTCGTCGTTGTCGATTCAAACCGGTCGAATCCTTTGACGCGATAGATGATCACG
>CAZMNG010000540.1:0-3946 GCA_964567505.1 uncultured Chthoniobacterales bacterium | reverse complement strand
CGTCGCCACGCCAGACTCGCTCGCAAGCTGTAAGAAGCCGAAAATCAGGTCGGACACTGCATTGACGATCCCGATGAAGAGACCGCCGCCTCGGACCAGCGGCGCGAGCGGGTTGCTGGTGTCGCGCAGTCGCATGCTGTTCATCGCGCCCAGAACGGCTTGCGGTGTAGCCTGCTGTTCGAACTGCGCCTCCGCCTGAGCATCCGCAAACGGTGCCTTCCCCGTGAACGCCTTCCATTGTGTCATGTGAGTTGGTTCGTTTTTTCCGATCATTGTTTCGCAGAAACTTGTCCTCCCGAAATTCGAGACCTAGTTGACTTCGCTGCTCACCGACTGGAGAGGAATAGAGGCTGCTTTCCCGTAAAAATGAACGACAGGTACGAGCAATGTCTGAGGCTTCGCGACGAAACGGCGAAATATATTGAGCGGTTTCTGGAAAAGCGCGGAACAACCGTTGAGACAGAATGCGCCGGTCGGGAATTGAAGATTTGGTATCGACCGACATACGGTAAGGCGCGCAGTCTAACGATCATCGCGTACTGGGATGAGGATTTTTATGTTTGGGTCGTTTGGAAAGGCGAAGACGGCGAAAGGGAGGATGTCCACGTTCGTGTTGGGCGCGATCCCGCAAAGCGCACTGAGTTTCCGGAGTTGGATTACCTGCTTGTGGAGCTGTGAAGAGCTGGCCGACTCTGTAAGTTTTGACTAAGTCCGCTTCTTTACGGAACTAGGACCGTCTCAGCAAAAGAATGCCGGCGTAACATTTCGAATGCCATCCGGACATGCTCGCGATGAGGAAAATTGGAGGGATCACACGCGCCCTGAGCGAAGCGTTTGAGTTCAGTCAGACTATTTGGCATGTTCGGTCGGCTCGCGGAGTTGGTGAGCATCCTTAGCCGTCAAATCGAGCCCATAAACGGCTTTCAACGCCCTGATCTGTTTGAGAGTCGCCGGAGAGAAAGGTGCTTTACCTTCGAACGCATGCAGAACAATGCCTTCAAGGGAAGAGGTCATCGTCGCCCCGTAGACCTTGATGCGGTGGGCATGGAGCGTGGCGACGATGCTCTGGTAGCCCGCCTCGATCGCCGCCACAGTGGTGCTGGCGCCCAGGTCGTTGATGCCCTCGAGCCAGATCGCATCGGTAAGGCCCGAGAGCCCCAGCACGTCGCGGTTAAGCCGGTCGGTCGCGGCCGGGCCAGAGGTGGAGTTTGCCACGACCGGGTTCACCACCCGATTGCCGGCAATCGCCTCATTGACGATGCTGACCTGGTTGCCATAGGCATCATGCAGCCGCCGGGAGAGCGCGTTCGCCCAGCGATCACTGCCGTTCAAGGTGCTGTGCGTGCCGTCGGTGATGGAGTCGCCGAAGGCGCAAATCACGACCGTGTTCGAAGGCGCCATGACGTCCACCGCGTCCAGGAAGAAATAGGATTGGGTGGTGAACTCATAGGCAAAGACGTCGAGATCGCCGGTGTGATCGCCGCTGCCCGGCGCGGTGACGTAGGAAGTCACGAAGCCGCTGCTGTGATAGGCGTCGAAACTTTCAACCTCCCAATCAACAGCAACACCGAGCGTACCGGTGCCAACTTTTTCAGGAGCATTAACTACTTCGATTTGTACGCCATTTATCACCCACGTCCAACACAAGGGCCGACTGGCTTGGCAGAATGTTTGTCAGCCAGGCATTAACCCTGTCAGGCGCTACTGACTCGTAACGCGCGACCACCGCTTCGGCGTGGTCGTCATACCACCCAACCGCATCGCTCGCATCCGGGCTGAAATCGTCTGCAGGCATCTTCCGCCGGCTTCTATACCAAGATTCGCCGACGTTGTCATTGCGGAGCGGAAGAACGGGACAGGTCAAACGTCACGGATGCCCTCTGCTGCTTCCGCGGACGAAGGGGGAAACGGCTCCTATCCGTCGCGGTACCAGCGCGTTTAGTCCCATTCTGGAATTTGCTGCCACGCTTCACCCGTTTTCAAAAACAAGGCGCTTGCAATGGGTCAAATAGTTTATCTATTTGGTAGAGTTGTTCTGATTTAGCGTCGCGTGAAAGGATTTGCGATATGTCATTTTTACCCAAGATGCAGAAAGGTAGTTTGGATGCGGCTCATCCGGACCGTCATGGCAAGATCACGAAGCAGACCGTATCTTTGGACGGAGTGTCAGTAACCAGGGTTACCTTCGGCGTTGGTGCGAAGTGGTCTCAAGACCTCAAAGAGTATGCGCGTACGGAAAGTTGCCTGTTACCTCATGTGGCCCTTGTCCTTTCGGGAGTACTTCACGTTGTGATGGATGATGGCTCGGAGGAAGATTTCGGCAAGAACGACGTCATGCTTTTGCCGCCGGGGCACGACGCTTGGACAATTGGCGAGGAACCTTGCGTTTTTGTCGAGTTTTCCCGCGGCAATGACTACTATGGCGCGCACTAGATCTACCGCGCAATTGGACATTCGGCCAAATCCATTACCAGCGTCTCGGGACGTTTCGCGTGTCGAACGGGGAGTATTATGGGTCTTCGTAACCGCCGGTCCGGCTCGGACCGCCTTGAAAAAACAGCCAACTGATCTGGCGGCCGCCAGACAAAGTACCTCTTATTTCGGGGACAGGACACTAGCCGAGACCAATTCAAACCGCCGAACTTCTTCCGCCTTAACCGAGGTTCGTCGGGAACGGGTTTCTTTCAGCGAACGCAGCACGTTGGTGCCAGTAAGGATAAACCGCCGGACTGGCGCTCGCGGCATCCAGTTTCGCTACCTGCTCAGGAGTCAGGTTCCACCCGACTGCACCGAGATTCTGTTTCAGCTGTTCTTCGTTCCGGGCCCCGATCACGATCGTCGAAACGCTGGGACGTTGCAGCAGCCAGTTCAATGCGATTTGCGGAACTGATTTGCCGGTCTCGGCGGCGACCGCGTCCAGAGCATCAATGACACCGTACAGATATTGGTCGCTTACTTGAGGGCCGGCGTCAGCGACGATCTTGCTATTCAACCGGCTCGTTTCTGGTCTCGGCTGGCCCCGCCGGATTTTGCCTGTCAAACGCCCCCAACCGAGCGGACTCCAGACCACGGCACCGATTTTCTGATCCAGCGCGAGCGGCATCAACTCCCACTCATAATCACGGCCGATCAAAGAATAATAGGTCTGATTCGCAACATACCGCGTATATCCGTTTCGGTCGGCGACATCGAGCGACTTCATGAGGTGCCATCCTGAAAAATTCGAGACGCCCAGGTACCGGATTTTTCCGGCACGCACAAGGTTGTCGAGTGTACTGAGCGTTTCATCGACCGGGGTTTGTGCATCGAACCCATGGAGCTGAAACAGGTCGATATGATCTGTCCGCAACCGCCGAAGGCTTGCGTCGATCGCATTGATCAAGTGAAACCGCGACGATCCGACATCGTTCGGGCCGTCCCCTCGCCGGAAAGTCGCTTTCGTCGAAATCAGGACATTATCGCGCCGGGCTTTGATCGCCTGGCCGAGCACTTCTTCGGCGAGACCGTTTGAATAGACATCTGCCGAATCGAACATGGTCAAGCCGTTTTCGAGGCAAATCTCGATCAATTTCGTGGCTTCTTCGACTCCGCTGCCACCCCATGCATTGAAAAATTCGTTCCCTCCTCCGAAGGTTCCTGTCCCGAAAGTGAGCACTGGGACTTTAAATCCCGATCCGCCAAGTAGCCGATATTCCATTCAATCGATTTAGCGAAAATTGCCAAAGACGCAAGAGAGGGAGGCAGGGGAAAGGCAGAATTAAGAATGCAAAATGAAAAAGCACGGTCTGCGGCCGAGGTAAGCTGAGGATATCAGAGCAGCACACAAGAACCTGAAGAATCATTCGGAAGGCGTCAACTTTGGCCCCGGTATGAATACGCGGCACCTGGAAGCTATTGCCAGGGCCGATCCTCCCTTCAAGGCATGGTTGTTAAACAAAAACAGTGC
>CAZMNG010000539.1:0-3947 GCA_964567505.1 uncultured Chthoniobacterales bacterium | reverse complement strand
TCTTGTTCTTTCACGGTTTAACAATGCAGGACTTTCACCTGCGGTAATAAGCGCCACCCATCGTACGCGGAATACGTTTCAAAAGCACAGCCAGATGAATTTTCTATCTGCCCCGAATGGCGCTAACGCCTTTTATGTGCACGCGCCGCCAGCGAGGCCTTTCGCCGTCCAGACGCTAGACATAAGTTTCCAAGTTTGAAAAGCATAGCACTGAACGTGATGAGCCACGCTAACATCGCGATGTAAACAGCAATACGCGGAATGATCAGCAGAAACGGCATCCCAGTGGCATTCGCAAAAATAAACGTTGCCACAGTGTACATCCCTAACGGAAAAACAAGCGACCAGTACTGCGGATCGTAGGCGACCGGCACACGTTCGACCACATGCCTCCAGAACCCGACAATAACTAATAGGGGAATCCACCACGTTCCCGTCGCCCAGAAAAACAGTGTAAAGCCGCCGATAAAAGGTTGGAAATCCTGCAGAACTTCCCAGCTTTTGGAACTGAGTATCAGCCGCGCGCCGGCCAATGTTGTAATCGCCAGTGCACCCATATTAATCCAGTACGGGGGCGTGAGCGTCCCTGGGTCCACTCTCAGAAAGATCCAACGATAAAAGATCAAGGTGATGAACAGAATATAAAACATCGCGCCCAGCAGATAAGCGCACAGCGCGCCAAATAGAATTGGGATTGTCGGGCCAAGCGTTTGAGCGACCAGGGTGCCAAGGACAGCTAAGGATTCCGTCGCGACCGTCGCCAAAAGCCAGGATCCGTTGATCGCCACCTCGATCGAAGGCTTAGGCTCGGCCACGGTAACAGCCGCAAAGAAGGTGTAGATCAGAATAATCCAGAGCAAAACCGCAAACACCCACAGGCCCGCCGCAATTGCCATGAAGGGCGTAAGAACGGCAAATTGTACGCCGAGCACGCCGGTACCTGCGACGGCGGTCAGGAATGTGACTCCGCGAGCATGATGAATCAGATCGGCGATCAACCCGGATCTGAAGCGGATAATTCGAAGAATTGTGATGCCCCAGAGGGTGACATAGAAAATCACATTCAACCAAAGGAGCACCTCCGGGAGTCCAGGTAAATCCTCACAGTGCATCGCCAACGAAACGATGCCTGTTGCCATGACAAGGGCGAAATACCCTGGGAAGAAATCCTCAACAAAGGAAGGCTTATCCTCCGGAGGCGGTGAATTCATGTCGGTTCACCTTTCGAGACCCCGCAGATAAAAAAAGAGTCCACCGTTGAGCGCAAAACAAACGACACTTGCTAACGCCGCCGGCAAGGCAGTCTCCTGATAGCCTGCGAGAAACGTCTCCATGGTAGTGGTAAAAAGCCATAGCTGGAGAAGGACAATAATCATCTGCAAAGCGGCAATACCCGATATGATCGTTACCCGCTGCTTCCGGGCGAACTGAATCAATCTCATATCACGCCTTCTACGTAACCATTCGCGAACACTTTCCCTGCGCGCACTTCCAGACCGACTCTCGGCAGTGGACGTCGCGGCGGACCAGCCACAGGATCGCCGTTCCGAATGTCGAACCAGCCTTCGTGGCAGGGACAGTGCATTCGCCCCAAATCGGGCCGCGGCAAGACGGGGCAAGAAAGGTGAGTACACTTTTGTCCGTACGCGACAAAGTTCGTACTAGAAAGCCGGACGAGGATGCAATGGTTCCCTTGTTTTGGATATTCAAAGAGTTTTGATTGCCCAACCGCTAACTCGCTCACCGAGGCAATCTCCTTGACGGGAGGCTGGCCAGAGGTTGTCCTCCAGGCTTGGATCAGCAGGATCCAGAACTGACCGGCGACAAACGCTGCACTTATCAACATCAGGAACGCGACGAACTCACGTCGCGAACGGTATTCATCCTCCGGCCAATCGACGGGAAAATCCCTGCGCCAAGCCGGCTGATCTTTTGCCGGGCGGCCATCCGGGGCGACTGAAATAATCTCCGAATCTTGATCAGGCATAGGCATCCTCTGAGTTCATTGCATCCAGCAGCAGATCCTCCTCGATGACATTGCCAATCGTCGGCTGGTACATGGCGGACAGCACATCGAGTTGCTCCGGAACATTATTCTTGGGCACCAGCATTCGCGTGCGCGTCGTGATTGTTTGCGCACCGAACTGAAAGGTGTTGATCGGAGCAGAGTTCGGACGTAATCGGGCGATTTCTTCCTCCGTGCCGAAGAACAGAGCCTGGCTAGGGCACACGGATGCGCACATCGGCAGTTTACCGATCGAAGTACGATCGTAGCACTGGTCGCACTTCATCATCAACTCCATGCGAGTGTTCATTTTTGGAATACCGAAGGGGCAAGCCAGAACACAGTTGTTGCAGGCGATGCAACGCGGCTTCCTTGCCGATTGCACCACGCCGTCGCCGGTACGCTTGATCGCATGGGCGGGACAGACTTCTGCGCAGGTCGGCGAGTCGCAGTGCATGCAAACGACCGGCACAGTCTGCGTCGAGTTAGCCCGGTCGATGTAATCAAGCTGAATCATTGAGTAGCCCTTGTGCGTGTCGCATTCCGAGCAAGCTTGCACACACGAGTTGCACCCGATGCAGCGACTCGGATCGACGTAAAAATTACGGGTTTGGGTACTTGTCATTTGCACTGACCATTTCGGGGCGCCGCGACAGAAGGCGCTCCGGTTTTGCACAAACGGACCGCACATACCTTGTACTCCGGGATGTGCGAGATCGGGTCTTGCGCGGAGATCGTCAACTGGTTAACGCTTTTCTTCCCTGCCCAGTGATATGGAACAAAAATCGTGTCCGGACGAATCGTTCTCACCACACGAACTTCGAGAGTGATCGTGCCACGCCTGGATTCCGCCGTAGCCCAGTCGCCCTCTTTGAGTCCAAGTTTTCGAGCGAGCATCGGGTGAACTTCAATGAATGGTTCAGGACACTGATCGACCAGCGGACCAATCCGCCGCGTCTGTGTGCCTGAGAGAAACTGGCTGATCACGCGCCCGGTAGTGAGCATCAACGGGTACTCAGCGTCGACGTCTTCGGCTGGCGGGCTGTACTTCGCAACATTGAAACGCGCCTTGCCGTCCGCAAAGTAGAATGGCCCCTTCCCTTGAGCGATCGGGTTCCACGAACGCGGCTCGAACAGCCGCCGAGTTCCCGGATGCTCGTCGGCAGGGCATGGCCAGAACACGCCGTATTGTTCCACAATTTTCTCGTACGTAATGCCGGAGTAATCCGCAATTCCGCCTTTTGAGGCAATTCGGAGTTCGTCAAAGATTTCGCGCGGCGACTGAAAATTGAATCCGTGAGGGCGTTTCAACGCGTGCGCAATATCCTGGATAATCCTCCAATCCTCACGGGCCTCCCCAGGACAGTCGATTGCTTTGTTAATCTTGATAACACGGCCCTCTGTAGTCGCCACGACCCCCTCGTCTTCCTCTTGCAGCGAACCAGGAAGCACAATGTCCGCATAGCGGGCCGTATCGTTAAGGAAGAAATCTATTGCTACGTAAAACTCCAGCTTCTCCAGCGCGCGCCGGATAAAATTGTTATCAGGCAAAGAGACAATCGGATTGAAAGAGATTGAAAGCAGGCCGCGAATTTCGCCGCGATCGATCTTTCGGAAGATCTCATAAGCGTCGACGCCGGCTTGCGGCAGTTCGTTGGGATCCACGCCCCAAACACTCGCAACGTATGCACGGTGTTCAGGGTTGCTGATATCGCGCATCCCCGGCAACTGATCGCACTTCTGGCCATGTTCACGTCCACCTTGACCGTTCCCCTGCCCGGTGATCGTTCCGTAACCACAGCTTTCTCGGCCAATCCGTCCTGATGCCAAGACAATGTTTATCGCACCCAAGACATTTTGAACCCCGTGGCTGCTGTGTTCGATACCGCGGGCGTGCATGAGAAAACTGGTTTTGGCTGTCCCCCACCATTCCGCCGCCTGC
>CAZMNG010000538.1:0-3948 GCA_964567505.1 uncultured Chthoniobacterales bacterium | reverse complement strand
AAGGCGGGCGCAACGACGATCTCGCACCTGCGCTTTGGGCCCCGGCCAATACGCTCCACTTATCTTGCGTCCGAAGCGAATTTCGTTGGTTGTCATCAACCGGAGCTTCTGGATCGTTATGAGATCCTGGATCACCTCGCCCCGGGCGGAACGTTCCTCCTGAATACGCCGTATGGAGTGGATGAGCTATGGTGCAATCTTCCTGAGCCGGTTCGACAACAACTATTCGATAAGCGCCCACGTTTTTTTGTGATCGACGGGCACAAAGTTGCTCGACAATGCGGGATGGGAGGACGGATTAACACGATCATGCAGACTTGTTTCTTTGCGATTTCCGGGATTCTGCCGCGAGATGAAGCGATCTCAGCAATCAAAGACTCAATCCGCGAAACGTATAGTAATAAGGGGACACAAATCGTCCAGCAAAACCTGGATGCGGTCGACCACACATTACCTCACCTGAACGAAATGGAGATTCCGACGACCTTTTCGTTCGAGCCGGGGATCGTCAAAGTTCCGGAGGCGCTACAACCCAGATTCGTTCAGGACGTTATCGGGAAAATTCTAAGAGGCCGAGGTGACGAGGTCCCGGTCAGTGCGATGCCAGTGGATGGCACATTTCCGACCGGGACTTCCCGGCTCGAAAAACGTAATCTCGCGCAGGAGGTTCCAGTTTGGGAAGAGGACCTCTGCATCCAGTGCGGTAAATGCGTGTTGGTGTGTCCGCACGCTGTGATACGAAGCAAAGTCTACGACTGCGCCGCGCTGAAAGACGCGCCGGCGACGTTCAAGTCCCGAGAAGCGCGGCTGCCTGAGTGGAAAGGACTCCATTATAGCTTGCAAGTGGCGGTCGAAGACTGTACTGGCTGCGGAATTTGCGTGGACGTATGCCCGGTGCGCAGCAAGTCTGAAGCGCGGCGGAAAGCGATCAACATGCATCCGCAACTGGAGTTGCGCGAAAGGGAAAGGCAGAACTGGGACTTTTTTCTCTCCATCCCGGACCGGGAAAGACGCCACCTCTCGTTTTCAAATGTTCGGGAAACACAGGTCGCGCAGCCGCTGTTTGAATTTTCCGGAGCGTGCGCCGGGTGTGGTGAAACGCCCTATATCAAGCTGCTGACGCAGCTCTTCGGAGATCGGCTTTTGATTGCGAACGCCACCGGCTGTTCATCGATTTACGGCGGCAACCTTCCTACCACACCGTATACGGTCGGGAGCGACGGACGCGGCCCCGCCTGGTCGAACTCGTTGTTTGAGGATGCCGCAGAGTTCGGGCTTGGATTCCGGGTTTCGCTGGACAAACAGCGGCAATATGCCGAGGAACTGTTACGCAAACTTGGGCGCGAGGTCCCCGAAAACATGGCAACGGAAATTTCAGGCGCTGATCAACTGGACTCTGCGGGCGTATTTTCTCAACGGCAACGCGTGGCCAGCCTCAAACAGGAACTTCAAGCACTCCAGAGTGCCGACGCCAGGCGGCTACTTACGTTGGCGGATATGCTTGTCCGCAAGAGTGTCTGGGTTGTCGGAGGCGACGGTTGGGGCTATGACATTGGTTACGGCGGCCTTGATCATGTTTTGGCGAGTGGGCGAAACATCAAAGTGTTGCTGCTCGATACGGAAGTGTATTCGAACACGGGCGGCCAATGCTCGAAGTCGACTCCGCTGGGAGCCGTCGCAAAGTTCGCATCGGCAGGAAAAAGACTAGCGAAGAAAGATCTGGGCCTGATTGCTATGACCTACGGAAATATTTACGTCGCCTCTGTTGCAATGGGGGCGAAGGACGAGCACACGTTAAAATCTTTCCTTGAAGCGGAAGCCTATGATGGGCCGGCATTAATTATTGCGTATAGCCACTGTATTGCGCATGGGATTAATATGACGACGGCAATGGACAATCAGCGAGCCGCTGTGTTGTCCGGACAGTGGCTGCTCTATCGGTACAATCCGGAGAAAGCAATGAATGGCGGAACTCCGCTGCATATCGATTCGGCGACACCAAAATTGCCGGTTGAAGAATATTTCAACCTGGAAAATCGATTCAAAATGTTAAGCAAATCGCGGCCAGCGGACGCGAAACGACTTCATCAAGAGGCACAAAATCAAGTGGATAAACGCTGGCAACTGTACCAGCGGCTCGCGAAGGACGGATCCACGAACAAAGAAAACGTACCAGCATGAATCTCGCAACACGATACTTGGGAATGATCCTTCGGACGCCGCTTGTTCCATCGGCATCGCCTCTGAGCGACAGCCTGGACAATGTCAAACGCATGGAAGACGCGGGCGCCGCAGCCGTCGTATTTCATTCTTTATTCGAAGAACACATCCATACCGAGGGCCAGCAGCTCCATCACCATCTCACGCACGGTACGGAGAGTTACGCGGAGGCGCTCACCTATTTCCCGCAGTTGGATGACATCAAGGTCGGACCGGAGACCTATCTGGATGAAATCGCTGCGGCCAAAGAAGCCGTGGCAATCCCAGTGATCGCCAGCCTCAACGGATCCACAATTGGCGGTTGGATCGATTACGCAAAGCGCATTGAACAAGCCGGCGCGGATGCCTTGGAGCTGAATATTTACTGGATTCCGACGGACCCGGACATGGGCGCAAACGAGGTGGAAGCGAGGTACCTGGAAATCGTAAAGCACGTCAAATCGGTGGTCTCGATTCCAGTCGCAGTGAAACTGAGTCCATTCTTCAGCAGCTTTGCGCACATGGCCAGGGAAGTGGTCAAGGCGGGTGCGCGCGGCCTAGTGCTTTTTAACCGTTTCTATCAACCGGATATCGATTTGGAAACGCTGGAAGTCGCCCCGAATATTCTGCTGAGCACTCCGATGGCGATGCGATTGCCATTGCGGTGGATTGCCATCCTGCGTGGGCGGGTCCATGCGGATCTGGCGGCGACGAGTGGTATTCATCGCGGGCTGGACGTCATCAAAATGGTCATGGCCGGCGCAGATGTGACAATGCTATGTTCTGTCTTGTTGCGCCGCGGCGTCGGTCATATTCGTGTAATTGAGCGTGAAATCGAAGAATGGTTGGAGGCAAACGAGTACGATTCGCTTCAACAGCTCAAGGGAAGTATGAGCCAAGAAAGTTGTCCTGATCCGGGTGCGTTCGAGCGGGCACAATATCTTCGCGGGATCGGAAGTTCCTGGCGCACGACCAGCAGCTGAATCGACGTCAACGCGCCGTGTGAGTGCAAGTGCGATTTGGTAGATTTATTCTTACAATGCAATATGAAAAGTCGTTATCAGGTGGCTGTAATTGGAGCCGGGTCTGGTGGCAGGGAAGCTGCGTTGCTGGCGGCGCAGAACGGGTTACGGGTTGTTCTGATTGAGAGGGAAACCCTCGGAGGCACCTGTCTGCATAGTGGTTTCTACTGTCTAAAAGCGTTGCGTGCGTGTGTCGAAGCCGGCAAACGCAATTTGGCGGGATTGAACCCCGACCTCGGGGTAGCTGACCCGGAGAGTGGTTTTCGGGATTGGGTTACGACGCAAAAAAAGTTAAGCGGCCGGTTAACTCAGGCGTGGAATAACCAATTCGATCGCGCAGGAGCCAAAATAGAGTTCGGGCAAGCGACACTGGTCGCACCAGATAAGATTGTTTTATCGCCAAGCCGTGGCGAACAGACGCTAGTGGAGGCAGACTATGTCATTATCGCGGCCGGCTCGCGGCCGGGCTATGATGGTCAGGGGTCAAAATCCAAATTCGTTAACAGCACCGAACTGTTGCGGCGGCGCGGAGAGCCAAAACACTTGCTCGTCGTTGGCGGGGGTTATATTGGGTGCGAATTCGCCTCAATTTTTCGTGCCGCCGGATCAAAAGTGACGGTCGTGGAGAAATGTGAGCGACTCCTAAGGGACTGGGACGAAGCGGTTGGCGAACATATTGCGAAAGCGCTGCGATCATCCGGGGTCGAGTTGCATTTGGGAAGCGAAC
>CAZMNG010000537.1:0-3949 GCA_964567505.1 uncultured Chthoniobacterales bacterium | reverse complement strand
CAATCCTTGTTGTAGTGGAATCGGCTGGGCGGCAGATCGCTGGAGCGTTGAAACGCGTCGACAGCTTTCTCCCGGTCCTTTGTCTCGCCGTCAAGATAACCGTACCGGATTCCCGCCGCATCGAGATGGGCTTGAATGAGCTTAAGCATCGAGACGAATTGCGAAAACACCAGGACTCGATGCCCTCCATCGATTGCCTCTTCCAAAAGTTCATCTAAAAGCTCCAGCTTGCTCGAGGGCCGGTCCCCATCCTGACCGACCAGCCGCAGGTCACAGCATACCTGCCGGAGCCGCAGCAGTGCCGTGAGCAACGCGATTCGAGCGCGGCCTTGATCTTGTGAGCCGGAAAGCTCTTCCACTTTGCGCCGGCCCTCCTGAAGCAGCTTCCGATACAGCACCTCCTGCGACGGGGAGAGGTCACAATAGGTAACCTGCTCGATTTTCTCCGGCAGTTCCTTCGCAACCTGCCGTTTAAGCCGGCGCAACATGACCGGCCGCAACCGCTTTGCCAGTCGCGCCTTTTCAGGCTCCGAGCCCCGCCCAATCGCTAACTCGTACCGTTCCCGAAAATCTTCACGGGTCCCGAGGTAGCCCGGGAGTGCAAAATGGAGAATTGACCAGATGTCCCGGACCGAGTTCTCCACCGGTGTTCCTGTTAAGACGAACCGATGCCTGCCGCGAAGCAGTATGGCAGCCTGCGCGTTCTGAGTATCCGGATTTTTGATATGAGTCGCTTCATCGAGAATCACCGAGGTAAATTCCACGGCGCGAAATTGGTCGATGTCCCGGCGCAGAATCGGATAACTCGTGAGGATAATATTGCTTTCCGGAATCCGGCGAAACAGGGCGCCCCGCGCCGGGCCTTCGATGCGCAACACCTTCATTTCCGGCACGAATTTTTCCACTTCTCGCGCCCAGTTGAAAATCAGCGACGAGGGGCAAACCACCAGGGACGGCCCCTTGAGCGGCCGGAGAAAAGCCAGGGTTTGCAAAGTTTTACCCAGCCCCATCTCGTCTGCGAGGATCCCTCCAAGGCCGTTGCGGCTGAGAAATCGCATCCAGTACACACCTTCCTTCTGGTACGGCCGAAGGACACCTTCCAAGGCACCGAGCGGCTCCGGCTCTAAGGGGACCAATTGCCTTTGCGCACGAGTCCAATTCTGCCATTCCGGGCTGCGTTGAATGGTCGCCCCGGACAACTCATCGAAGGCCGCATCCATATACGCCGCCTGGCTCCGGCTAATTCGGTAATTGCCGGGGCGTGGCTGCGACGGGTCGCAATCTCGGAGAATTGCTTGAAACTCTTCCAGGCTGGCCGTGTCGATGACGGCGAGACGACCATTCTGAAGTCGAGTTACGCTCTGTCCAACTTCAAGCAACCGCTGGATGTCGGCACCGGAAAACTGCTGACCGTCGCCGGACTCGATTGAGAAAGCGAAATCAAACCAATCCTCGCCGGAACCGGTAATCTCCAATTTCGGCGTTATCCGACCGACATCACGGGTGACATATTGGAACCGGCTTCCGATGGAAACCTTCCACTCTTTCTGAAGTTGTGGCAGAACTGTCGCGAAGAACCCGAGTATCGGGTTTTGCCCGCGCAACAGATATTCCCCCGTGATGGATGGCCCGGTAAACCCTGCATCCTGAACCTTGCGGAGAGCATCCCTCTCGAACGCGACGTTGCGGGTGCGCATCGTATCTCCGTCCCGGAAAACGAACGTATCGGCGGGCGATGTCACGCCGAGCGTCACAATGCGCTGGCCATACCGGCACTGGATTTTCGCCCCGAGCTGGTTCAGCGATCCTTCAAACGTGGCAATCACCTCCGGCACAGCTGGCTCAAAAACTGGCGCAGCCGCAGCCTGAGCATCGACTTCGAAAAAGCGCTTCAACGCCGGCAGTTCGTGCCGGACAAAGTTCAACCCCTGCTCCGTGGACAGCTTGATCGGCTCGCGCAGCACCTGCAGATAAGCGGGAGGCAATCCCGGCGACACCGGTTGAAACTTGGGCGCGGACCAGATCCACGCAGAGACAGGCCCGATGAGCAACGTGCCCGGCAGCCTTTGTGTCTTAGCCTGAATGCTCCAGCGTCCATCTTCGGATACCTCCGTCACGAGCATCGGTAGAATAGGATCGTGCGATATCTCAACCGGGGTCTTCCGCCCGATCGTAACCCTGGGATGTCCGCCCAGCGTGCCGATTAACTGAAGAAAACGCTCCCGGTCCAGGACGGTCATGCCAGGGAGCTTTCCGTCCGTGAATTTCCGTCCAAGCGCGAGGATATCCCAATCCAATTTCGAACAGTAGTACGACTCACTTTGATCGAGCGCGCTTGCCAGCGTTCGGTTCCCTTTTCGGACCACCTCAAATCCGATGACGATCTGGTCCCGTTCCCAGCCAGTCTCTAAATTCGGCGGCAGTACAATATGCAGTTCGATCCGGAATGGATCCGGCGGCCGCGTCCCTGTAGGTTGACCGGCTCCCGAGGCTTTCTCGGCGTCCGCAATAAGCACCGGCAGCGACGGCCGGGCCTCAGAGCGAGACAAAGCAGATTTTATTTCCGGTTTCGGCTGGATCAATGCGAGCCCAAGGGCCAATGAATGCGCGCAAATGGTCCCCCACTCTCGCGATTCGCGGCATGAACAGATATTTTCAACATCGGTGTAACTCTTAATCTTCAGACCCGCCCGGAACTCGACTTCTCCTTCTCGCACCAAGCCACGGAGAATCGGCGGCGTATAATTGAAGCTCACCACTCGTCCCATCTGCAGGAGGGCCTTGGCATGCTTGATCGCTTGCCAGCCGCCGGTGTCCATTAGGAATCGTTCCGTGATTCGAATTTCAGACATGGTTGGAAGTCAGGATTTATAAAAACGAGAATCCCCCCTTTATCCCTATCTTGCTCCCCCTGCAAATTTCGCGGCACGTGAAAAACAGAAATCTTCAATCTGTAGCGCGAGCATCTCATCAGCCGGGCTGGTGCCGGCTTCTGCGACATATGCCCGCTTAAACGTCGAAGATACAGACGCGACCTCCGGCGATTGAGATGCATAAAATTCTCTTTGCTTGTGAATGCATGCAACCCAAACTGTCGACCCAATGAAGTTGCTCGCGATCGCAAATCAGAAAGGTGGCGTCGGCAAGACCACGACTGCGGTGAACCTTTCTGCCTGTCTCGCGGCCAAAGGCAAGCGCGTACTTTTGATCGATCTCGATCCGCAGGGGAATGCCACCAGCGCCGTCGGCCTCGAGGATACCGCCGGGCAGAGCCTTTATGAAGCGCTCATCGGACACGCCAACATCAACGAAAAAATCGTTCCCACCCGGTTCGATCACCTGTCGATGATTCCGGCTGATCTCGATCTGGCCGGAGCGGAGATTGAAGTCGCGCGTCTGGACGATCATCTCACCCGGCTCCGCGAGGTTCTGGCGGGACTAAGCAAACAAACTGAGTTCGATTACCTGTTCCTCGACTGCCCGCCTTCGCTTGGGATCCTGATGACAAACGCGCTGGCGGCCGCGCATCAGCTTTTGATTCCACTCCAATGCGAATATTTCGCGCTTGAGGGACTGTCGAAAATCGTCCATCTGGTGAACCAGATCCGCGCGGTGAATGACTGTCTGTCGATCGGCGGTATCATCATGACGATGTACGACGCCCGCACCAATTTGAGTCAGCAGGTCGTCAACGAAGTTCGCAAGCACTTCCCAGAGCTCGTTTATCAGACGATCATCCCACGGTCGGTTCGGCTCGGAGAAGCGCCGAGCTTTGGCAAACCGATCATCGAGTACGAACCGCATGGTGCCGGCGCAACCGCATACAAGGCACTGGCCGAAGAATTCCTTCAGCGAGAGTCTGGCAAGATCAAGTTCCTCTAGCCCGTACTTTTCGCTCTATTTGGTTTTCAGGGAAAATCAGTCTAATCTCCAGCCCATGAACCTCCGA
>CAZMNG010000536.1:1111-3951 GCA_964567505.1 uncultured Chthoniobacterales bacterium | reverse complement strand
GGCAAACTCTTCGGCTCCCAGCGTCGCTCCCTGATAATTATTGGAAACCAACTGTGCGACCGCAACGCCGTTCGCATTGATTTCGCGGTCGACCAGGAACGAAGGGATGCCGGCATCCTTTGCCTTTTTAACAGCCGCAATCGACGCGTCAGCACCCGCATTATCCAGAATGATTGCGGCGGCCTTCCGAGCGATTGCCGTGTCGAACAGCTGGTCCTGTTTTACCGGGTCGTCATTATGCACCAGCACGAGCGTGTCGTACCCGATGGCTTTCGCCTTTGCTTCAGCCGCGTCGGCCTCGGCCTTGAAAAACGGATTCTCCGGTGAGGGAACAATGATTGCGATCAGTTTCTTTTGCTGCGCAACAGCAGGTTGGACCATGGCTCCTGCGGTCAGCAGGAACGCGGGAATCGTCAGAAATTTGACGATGGATTTCCAGTTTGTTGGATAATGTATAGACATAACTATCTTGGTTCTGTGGGTTGGGGTTGATGGGAGTTATTTCGACCGGGCGACCCGGCTGAATCAAAAATTGGTGAAATAGTCGATCTCGGTTGCAGTGTTCATGCCTATGCGCGCTTGAGGGCCAGGCGCTGCTGCAGACGCTCCTGGAGCTGATCCAGCACGACCGCGAGAATGATCACCAGACCGGTGATAACCTTTTTCCAGAATTCCTGGACGCCAAGCAGCACCAATCCATTCGTAAGCACACCAATAACCAGAGCGCCCACGATCGTTCCCCACATTGCGCCGCGGCCTCCGGAGAGCGACGTGCCGCCGAGCACAACCGCGGCAATGGCGTTCAACTCGTAGCTCTCGCCCACCGCAGGGTGGGCCGCAACCAGTTGAGAGGCTGTTATGAGCCCTGTCATCGCCGCACACATACCGCAAATCATATAGACGCTCATTTTTACGCGGTTAACATAGATCCCGGAGAGTTCAGCCGCGCGTTCATTCCCGCCCACAGCGTAGACTTGACGGCCGAACGGGGTCTTCCCGGCCACAAAGGCGGCGACCGCAGCGAATATTGCCATAATCCAGATGACGATCGGGATCCCAAGAATGCTCCCGGCACCCAGGATCGGAAATCCAGTGTTTCCGAGCTCCGGACTGCCAACCAGATTGGGGAAAGTCGCCCCGTCGTTGCTTAATTGGGCGGTGCCCCGCGCAATGTAGAGCGTTCCCAATGTTGCAATAAAGGGTGCAACATTGAACCGGGTGATCAGGACGCCATTGAACGCGCCGACTAATAATCCCAGGCAAAGACAAAGCACGATAATCATTGGGACATTGAAATAGATCGCCACACCGAGCGGCGGGATCTGGACCCCGCGATCTATCAGCAGCCCGGACATCATCGCAGCGAGTCCAACGATGGATCCGACGGATAAATCGATCCCGCCAGTCAGGATAACGAACGTCATGCCCACCGCCATGATCGCGTTAATCGCAGTTTGGCCGACCAGGATAATGAGGTTCTGCTCCGTAAAAAATGACGAGGTAAGAATTGAAAAGATGCCGATCAAAACAAACAGCGCAATCAACGCGCGCAGCCGGAAAAGAAGCACGCCTAAAGAGAGCCCGGACGCCTTGGATCGAACTGGCTCAGCAGGCAAAGAAACGGTGGTAGACATTTGGTGATTTATTTTCGGCTCAGACCGACCGTAGCGCTCGTGTTCTGTCCCCGAAATGACATAAGCTACTTCGGGGAAAGGACACGAGCGCTGCGTTCGGTTTGTTGGCGTGCGCCGGCGGCCAGAACCAGGCTCTCCTCGGTCAGGTTGTCATGAAGAAATTCACCGGTAATTTTCCCTTTCGAGAGGACTAGCACCCGATCCGGGATCGTAAACATTTCCGGTAACTCGGACGAAACAAAAAGAACCGCCAGCCCTTTCTCAGCGAGCTGATTCATGATACCGAATATTTCTGCCTTTGCGCCGACATCAATGCCGCGGGTGGGCTCGTCCATCATTAGAAGTTGCGGCTCAGTGAGAAGACTCTTGGCAATAACCACTTTCTGCTGGTTGCCGCCGCTCAATGACGTTATCGGCTGTTTGGGATTTTGCATCTTGATAGACAGGCTCCGAATCATCTTGTTGATTTCCTCCAGCTCACGGCGATCCGAGAGCCAGAACGCGGTCACAAAACGTCGAAGGTTTGCCAGCGTGATGTTGTGAGCAACAGACAGTTTCTGGACCAGACCTAAACGCTGCCGATCCTCCGGGACCAACATCATTCCAAGATCGATCCGTCCGCGGATTGTTTCGTTCTGGAGTTTCCGGCCGTTCAGGCGAACCTCCCCACTCGCCTCTGGATGCTGCCCCATCAGGCATTCGAACAACTCCGTTCTGCCGGCCCCCATGAGTCCGAAAATAGCCAGAATCTCGCCGCATCGAAGGGTCAATGAAACATGCTCCAGCGTAAATCCTCCGCCAACGCGGGGCAGACTCAGATTCTTAACCTCCAGCACCGGCCGGCCCTCACCCTTTGGGGCGAGTCGATGCCTGGGCGCGTTGACGTTGTGCCCGACCATTTTCTCTATGAGCCAGGGCACGTTGACCGACCGCGAGGGCGCCGCAGCCGCAAGCTTGCCGTCGCGCAGAACCGTCACATAGTCTCCAATCACCAGGAGTTCTTCCAGCTTGTGCGAAATGTAGATAATCGCGACGCCGTGCGCTTTAAGATCCGCAATGATCCGAAACAGCGCTTCCGTTTCGGCGGCCGTCAAAGCCGATGTCGGCTCGTCCATGATCAGGATACGCACGTTCTGAGAAAGCGCCTTTGCGATTTCGACGATCTGCTGCTGACCCATTCGCAAATCCCTGACCAGCGTGCCGGGA
>CAZMNG010000536.1:0-1101 GCA_964567505.1 uncultured Chthoniobacterales bacterium | reverse complement strand
GGGACTCAACGGTTGCTCGAGCCGTTTTAAGAGCTCGGCAGTCACTTGCTCCTGCACCCGGTGCTGGACGACACCTGCCCGGGTCAGTTCCCGGGCAACAAAGATATTTTCCGAAATGCTCAGATTCGGATAAAGGTTGAGTTCCTGGAAAATAATGCCGATCCCGGCATGGGCCGCTTCACGAGTTGATTTGAACTCAATGGGAGATCCGTCGAGCAGCAAGCGCCCGGCAGTCGGCCTGTCAACGCCGGCGAGAATCTTCATCAACGTCGACTTCCCTGCCCCATTCTCACCCACGAGGACGTTGACAGCACCGGCGTAAACGGTGAAATCGACCGCGTCCAGCGCCACCGTGCCGGGAAATCGTTTTGTGATCTTCTCCGCGACCATAATCGGTTTGTGACCATGCGCGCGCGCGAGATCCTCTGGCTCCAGCTGGTTCGTCGTTTGCATTTACAGAGTGATCTTGACCGGCGTAATCAACACGGGCGATTTCGAATGGGGATCGAATGTGAACGCCCCAAAAAATGTCACCGTCTTGCCCGCCAGAGATGCTGCCGGCGCATTGGCAAATGCGGTTTTAAGCGCTCGGGTGTTCATTTCCTTGGAGACGTCCGCGTAGTCGAGCTGGTTCGAAAACTGGTTGAACGAGACAAGCCCGGTTGCGTCGCGCAACGCCGTGCCCCGAACCACCGGTCCAATTTGCAACGAAACCTTCTCATTTAGACCCGGAATCTCAATCGTTGCGGTCCCGGCTTGCGACATTGTATTGAGTTCGGTGACTTTACCGGTCCCTTTGACCATATAGTTATAGGGGTTGGTTGACTCGCGCCGGCCATACTTCTCGCCGGCCGCGTTCGAGTCCGCACGAATCTCCGGCAGCACCTTGCCAATGTCCTGAGCCTTTTCGTCAAAGATTGGTAACACTTTGCTCGCCCAGAACGCGTCGACAAACTTCGCGGCAGCACTCTCGGCAGGTCCTGCGTTCGGACCGGCACCGGTCCGGCCCGGGAGCGGCCGGAGGACGAAGGGCGGTTTCAGGGTAAACAGGATCGCAAGCAGAACGATACCCACCAGAATCGTAATTCTGCGCCGATTCTT
>CAZMNG010000535.1:0-3956 GCA_964567505.1 uncultured Chthoniobacterales bacterium | reverse complement strand
CACTCAGAACGCCGACGATGCTCTCATTGATGAGCCCGAGGCCAATTACATGGATGACCACGTTTAGCACGATCAATGGCAGGCTCCAGGCCCAGTTGCCGCTCCACGCGCCCGCATCGCCTGCATTCATCTGCACCCCTCGCGGTCAACTCGTTTCGCCCGAAACCCGGCCGGACGCACCCGGTGAACACTCGGTCGATCGCCGGGGTTGACCAAGTGGATGCACACGCGGTCACCGCTAATCTCACCGAGCTTCCGGTTGAATGCTGACAGCAGCTCGATAAACGCGCGCGACGCACTGACAGCGGCAATCGCACTCCATTCTGCCAAGTTTAAAAAGGCGGGTTTCGAGGGCCTTTCATGCCGGGCACTCTCATTCGGTATAGCGGGTTCACCTACAACTGGAAGCTTGCTTCGCTGGTCCATGCGATGCGAGATCTGCCCGAGTCAGCGCAGTTTGTCTTGATTTAATTGTTCCAGGTCCGGAGCTCTCGGAACGAGACGCGGCTGAGGAGGGGCCACCATGCCTCCGGCTGTCAGCGGAAAATGAATGCGAAAAAGAGCAGCCAACATGGCGACGGAGTTGTCGCTCCACAATCCGCCGTGACCCCAAATTATCTCCTTTGGCACACGCACGATCCAGAACGGCACGCGGTCATTGCCAGTGAAAACAAATTGCCACCGCCGCCAAATTTCCCGTCCTGTGGGCGGACGGACTTCATCGGGATTATAATCGCCATTTCGGCAGAAACGATTTTCATGACCGTCGTTATGCTCGCTCGTATAAAACTTATAGTCCGGGTGGTTTTCTGTGAAGTTGGCTTCGAACGCCCTGTTCTCAAGGGTTCGCAGACCCGGCGGAGGAGAGCTTTCGCCGAGTGGAACGACGTGATAATTGACCAGGTACTTATTGTTGCCGGGCGTATGGGTATAGAACTCGCTTTCAGACACCTTTTGGCCGTTGCTGCCGGGCACCGGTACCCTATCCCAATGGGCACGAAGATTTACCACATTAAAGAGTTCGGTGCCGATGGGAAAGAATTCTCCCGTTGCTTTATCGTTCTCGGATTGGAGGATGATCAGAAATGGACGGTTTGCTTCCACGACGCTGCCCGCTTCAGCCCCAGGAGCCCGGCCCACGTAGGCATGCCGTTCTGGGTCATACTTATAGAGGTAATCGAGCTCCGACATCAGTTGCCGGCTGCCGATAGAGTTATCGGCCGGATTAAACGCCACGGCCATGTCCCATGGACTGGTATTACGCGAACCAGTGCTGCTGGCATCAAGGATGGAATGAGAAATTGTGTTCTCAAGGACCAATCCGCCAAAAGAATGGCCTAGCAGCACGCAAAAGTGATACGGCTTATCCGGCGCGCGAGCTGCCAATGCGAGTTCGCTAAGAGTCGCCAGACAGCCGTTTTGCGCGGCGATCGCGTTGCCGGCGGATTTGCGGTTCCAGAATGTCAGGAATTTCAATACTGGCAAATTCAGATCTACGCCGCGCCATGCGATGTAGACACCAATCACATTAATCTTTCGCCCCGTGATCGCGGGAAAGCGCGAGACAGTATCGAGGAAATGCTCGAACCGGCAGACATCGCCTGATTCCGCGTTGTTTTGCCAGCCGTGAATGTAAACGAAAAGCAGCGGACGATCCGTCTCGCGGATCATCCCGAGTGCAGCAGCTCGTTGTGATGTATCTAATGCCGAGCCTTGATCACCGAATTCGATGAAGGCCAGTTTGTAGCGCCCATCCGCAGGTCCTCGGACCGAGTTGAGCGGTTCGGCCGACGTATTAGGGTGATACGGCCCGTAGGAGGCGCAGGACGCCAGTACGATCGGCAACGCGAGTGTGACGATTCGAGTGTTTAAATTCATGTGTCGGTCGGTATTGATTTTGTGGGCCGTCGATATTCCTTACGCAGGTCGAAGAAGTTGAATCTGTGGCCATATTCGCTCTCGGACCTGGCGCTCCAATGCCGATTCGTACGACCATCGTCACTAACTCGGCGAGCGAATTCGCTCATTTTTTCCATGACCCGGCCGCGATGTACCTTGATCGTTTTCTCGACGGTACCGAGATCTGCGGCGATCTGCGTATTGATCTGGCCGGCAATGAGGCGACATAGCACGTTGTGCTCGCGTGAGGTCAGAGTCGACAGGCGCCTGATCTCAAAAAGTTCAGCACGCTCGTTTTGCTCCAGGTGGCTCCTGTTCAAAGCCTGGGAGATGATCTTCAGCAAGCTTCAATAGAAAATCTACAGCCCCCGCCTTCATCGCTTGCCACTCATTGGAATATCCCCGTGGCCCGTGACGAAGACGATCGGCAACTGCCGATCTGCAGTATCGAGCGCCTGCTGCAATTCGTTTGGATGAGGAACTCGCTGGTCTATATGCGTTGAACAAAACCTGGCAGACAACGCTCCAATCGGCGAAACAGCCTGACACGCTACGGTCAAAGGATCTCCGGTGGCGGCTCAGGACAGACAAGTATTTGCGCCCGCTTGCCACCGCTCGGTTGCCAAAACGGATTCCTTCCCTTCGTAAAGATTGATTTCCGAATCGGCTTGCCGCCACATGTCACGGAATGAAAGAACTGAATTCCTCACCGCCTTCGAAGTCGCGCGTCATTCAGGTGTGCCTTTTTTTGGTTCGCTTGTTCCTCTTGGGTGTCGTCACGTTGGTCTTACTGATCGGGGTTGCTTGGGCTTTTGGCGCACTTTGGTTCGATTTCCCTGTCTCAGCGATGCGCCGACCTTTAGCGGTTGTCTTCGGACTGGGTGCAATCGCAGCGCTCGCGTTCGTGGGACCGCGCTGGCGGGCGCAGGTCGCGGTTGTCGGCGCAATTGCTCTCGTGGCCGTCTGGGAGCTCTCGATCCCCCCTTCCAATACGCGCGACTGGCAGCCGCAAGTGGCCGAGGCGCCCTACGTCGAAATTGACGGTGACCGCATCGTGATCCACAACTTCCGAAACTTCGACTACTTCAGCAAAACCGATTTCCTCCCGCGATGGGAAACCAAGACTGTGCACCTTTCTAATCTGCGCACCGTCGATTTTTTCACCAACTTCTGGGGACCAAAGCTTATCTGCCACACCTTCGTGAGCTTCGACTTCGGTCCGGAGGGCTACGTTTGCATTTCGATCGAGACGCGGCCGGCGAAGGGCCAGACTTATTCGGCGATCGCCGGTCTGTACCGGCAGTACGAGCTCTATTATGTCATCGGCGACGAGCGCGACATCGTGCGGCTGCGCACCAATTTCCGGCTTGAAGCCGTCTATCTCTATCACCTGATTCCGGCGACCCCGGCACGGTCCCGAGCCCTTTTCCTCGATTACGTCAAAACTGCCAACGAGCTCCACAAGCGAGCGCAGTGGTATAATGAGCTGTTCAGCAATTGCACCACGAACGTCCGGCTCCATATCAAGGACATCGGCTCGGCGCGGCCCTGGGACTGGCAAATCCTTATAAATGGCTTTATCGCGGAACGCGCCTACGAACTTAAGGCGATCGACACGTCGCTGCCCTTTGCAGAACTCAGGCGCCTTAGCTACATCGACTATCGCGCTCGCGCCGCGGACGACGATCCTACGTTCTCGAGCCTCATCCGGAAAGGCATTCCGGGGATACCTTGAGTTTCGGATCGTTAATAGAGGATAGAGGAGGTCCGCCAAAGGTTGCACTCGAGCGGTGACTGATCGCCAGGTTAAGACCGCAAACATCCGCTTTACCTATACTCAAATCGAACGTATCTGGACAATCGACTCTGCCCATCAAGTGCGACCGGACTGAGCTCAAGTCGAATCCGTCGAAAGCATAACGGCTTCGGACGGAGGCGTGCGTTGACGCGACGATGCAGCTTACGATTGAACGTCACAGCCGGATTCGCTCCACCTCGCTCAGTGTAATCTCGTCCTTTGTCCGGTCATAGAGCTTCGTTGTTCTTGGAGACTCATG
>CAZMNG010000534.1:0-3963 GCA_964567505.1 uncultured Chthoniobacterales bacterium | reverse complement strand
ATCCGGGCGTCCAGTCGGTCACGCGGATATACAATTATTTCAAGAAATTCGGGTACGGGACCGAAGTGATGGGGGCGAGCTTCCGCAACACCGGCCAGATCATTCATCTTGCCGGCTCGGATCTACTCACGATAAGCCCGAATTTGCTGGAAGAACTCAGCAAATCCTTCGAACCGATCACCCGAGCGCTCTCGCCGGAAACCGCGAAGGCATCCGATGCCCGCAAAATCAGTCTCGACGAAAAAGCGTTCCGTTTCGATTTCAACGAAGACCCGATGGCGGTCGACAAGACTGCGGAAGGTATTCGCAAGTTTTCGGCAGATATCGTGAAGCTCGAAAAGCTGATCGCAAGCAGGCTTTAACTCGCTCCAAGATTCGGCAAAAACTCGGTCCCGGAATGCTAAGATTTCCGGGGCGGCAGTTTGTTTGCTTTAACTGTGTCGCGCCCAAGTTGCGTCTTTTAGATCGCCCTGTGCGGAACGATCAGCGTATATTGGGGCTTTGCACAACAGAAATGAAACAGCTCGCTCTTTCCCTCCTCGCGCTCAACGTTCTCCTTTTCTTAGAACCCTCCCTAAATGCTAATCCGGTTGATTACGGGGTCATGGCGGCCACTCCGTACAATTCGGAAATCGCAATCGGCCGGGAACGACTCGAAAAATTTCTCTACACGGCGAACGCCAAGAAACGCGCAATCCTGGCTCAGAATCCGGTTGTCGCGGTTCAGGCAGCGGTGATGGCCGCCGCGGATACGGGCCCACTCTATCGCCGGATGCTGACCGGCGAATTTGGAATCGGAAGTGGGGGGCGCCCTGCCGACCAGGCCAGTCGCCAGGTTCTGTTTCTCCTGCTTTTCGACAGCCGGACGGGTCAACTGGTCTCCGACGATGGTGTGCTGGTTGTCAGCCCACCACGGCGCGGCAAAGTCGGTCTATTCGGGGGCGTCTCCGCGCTCTATATCGGCGACGGATGGTAATCGGGCTTTTGGCCAAATCGGGCCCGGAGTTCCGGGTTCAACGGATCTTTTGTATCCAGCGAAGGTTATCCGTCGCGAGCCATGGGTTACCCTGCGGCTGGCAGGCAACGGAAAACTCCGTTGCATTGAAAAAATCCGTTTCCGCACGCCTGTGGAAACGGATCTTTTGTATAGAGCGGAGGTTATCCGTCGCCTGAATTGCTCTCTGTGCTCTCCTCCTATCGCAGATACCCGCCGACGGCCTGCAGAGGCTGGACTGACTCCGGTGCCGTCACCCATACTGCGATAGCATTCGCTGCCGGGTAATCGAACGGGACATCCGCTTTGAATACCCCATTGTCATTGCTGATTCGTTGTTTACTGAGCGAAAGGGCAAGGAAACTGTGCGCCAGTCTCCGGCCGCGATTCTCGCCGCTAAGCACATCCGAACTGACATTCATCTCGAGCGGCGCCACATATGCATCGATTTCTTTCAATCCCGACGATCCAGCAAACTCGATACTCGCTGTTTTATTAGCGATCTTGACCTCGAGCTTCCCAGCGGACTCGTTATCGGCCGCCGGCAGTGGGTTACCGCTAACCCATCCCTGCCACTCCTGCCCATCCAGGACAAATCCCGGCGTGTAGACCGACGAAGATCCCCAGGCGATCGAATAGGCTTGCTGGCGGGCCGTGTACTGTTGCTTCGCGAACCGGTCCTTCCAACCGAGATTGTCCCAATAATCGACATGAAATGCCACCGGAACGACCTCTCTCCAAAGCCGGGAATCGCTCTTCAATCCGTCCAGCCAGGCTTCCGCCGGAGGACAACTGCTGCACCCTTCAGAGGTATAGAGTTCAAGCAATGACGCTCGTTGCGGCCCACTTCGAAGTGTCGTTTCCGCGTGCGCCGAGACGAGTGCTCCAATCGCAAGGATCCAAAGATATCGCATAAAGACCGAGATCCACTTCAACGGCTCTTTATTCCGGGAACCTTAATCCGTGGCTCCGTTACTCCCGTTGACAGGACGAACGGGACGAGGCTCCTGCTCAAACCGGCCGGCATCACTCGGTTGACCTCGGCGCTTAAACTTCCGCAGCGCCGTGTTGCGTGCCAACTCAAGAATCGGACCCGGGAACCGGCGACATCCTTGAACCGCGGCATCAAATGCGTTCACAAAGTAATCGACCTCCTTGTCCGTGATGATGAGCGGCGGCAGGATTTTGATCACATCCATGTTGTGACCGGCTACCTGCGTGAATACCCGATGGCGGCTCAACAACGGCACGACAACGAGTTGCGCAAAGAGCCCGTGATCGATTCGATGCATCATTCGCCAGGTCAATTTCAGCCCCAGCTGTGGCGGCTCATGGAATTCGATCGCAATCATCAACCCCTTCCCACGAACCTCTTTGATCAGCGAGTGCTTCGCTCTCAGCGCATCGAGTTTTTCCAGCAACTTGTTACCCATTGCTGCAGAATTCTCGATCAGCTTCTCATTTTCGAGGACGTGCAGTGCGGCCAACCCGCACGCCATCGCAAGGTTGTTGCGCCCGAAAGTGCTGGAATGAACAACCGCCCTGTCCAGCCGGCTGAACACTTTCTGATAAATGGACCGCCGGGTAACAATCGCCCCGCAGGGAACAAACCCGCCGCTCAAACTCTTCGCGACCGTGATGATATCCGGCTCAAGGTTCCAATGCTGAAACCCCCACCATTTTCCTGTCCGTCCCATGCCGCTCTGGACTTCGTCACAGATCATGAGCGCTCCATGCGTGCGACAGAGGGCTTGCGCCCTCTGGTAAAAATCGTCTTTTGGAAAGTTGACGCCTTTCCCCTGCACCGGCTCGACAAGGAAGGCCGCAACATCTCCTTTCTCCAGAAGCTGTTCCAGTGTGTCCAGATCGCCGAGACGGACACGCGCAACATCGGCCAGAAACGGGCCAAACCCTTCCTGGAAGTTGCCGCTCCCGGTTACCGAAAGTGATCCGTACGAAAGTCCGTGGTAACACCCTTTCAAGCTGATGATTTTGGCGCGCCCGGTCGCAGCCCGCGAAAACTTGATCGCCCCCTCGACGGCTTCCGTTCCGGAGTTGCAGAAAAAAATCGCCTCCAGATGAGAGGGCACCTTCTGGAGGAGTTCCTCGGCAAGTAACCCACTTAGCAGCGAGCAATCCAGCTGCACCATGTTCGGCAGATCCAGATCGAGAATGTCCCGGATCGCCTGCTTAATCGTGGGATGATTCCGTCCCATGTTAAACACGCCGTAACCGCTCAGAAAATCCAGGTACTCACGCCCGGCGCCATCGTACAGATACGCGCCTTCCGCGCGCACGTAGACTTTGTCGAAACCAGTGATTCGCAGAACGTCGACAAGGGTCGGATTCAGATAGCGTGAATGCAGGTTGTAATTTTCACCCATCCGGGTCGCAACGAGATTTTTAAAATCAAATGACATCAGTCGTTCTTGGCTCAACAGTTACTACCTCGGGTTCGCCGGCTTCCAGCCTCTTGTTCGAGAACAGCTTCATAATCACGGAGAAAAAGACCGGCGTCAAAAAGATGCCAAACAGCGTCACTCCAATCATTCCGCTGAATACCGCCGTTCCGAGCGCTTGCCTCATTTCGGACCCCGGCCCAACCGCGCTCATAAGCGGCAATACGCCAAGTGTGGGGAAACCCGCTCTCGTTTTCCAACTGCAGATAAACGGGCACATCCGACGATCGCGCGTCCGGCAACCTGCCTTCGCGAACCTGCTTTTCGTAATCCAGCACCGCTCGTTCATCGACATAGAAGTAGGCGTAGATTGGATCGACGCTGACAATGTTTGCGAGCAACGTTGTGTCTGCTTGAACGAGGTTCCTAACGGTCACCTGCTCACGACTGATTCGCCCTGCAATCGGGGAGGTAACTTGCGTAAAGGTTAGACGTAATGTTGTCGAGAGCCAGGTGACTGTACATTCTGCGCCGGTCGTGAATATTTGCGAATGACTTACCCCGCGTTCA
>CAZMNG010000533.1:0-3963 GCA_964567505.1 uncultured Chthoniobacterales bacterium | reverse complement strand
ACCTTGTGGCCGACGGCGATTACGTCACCGGCCAACAGATCAACGTCAACGGCGGTGCATTCATGTAGTGATCATTTTCCCTGAAAGACCGGTTTCCGTTTTTCGAAGAACGAGCGGATTCCTTCCTGGTAATCGTCGCTGTCGTAGATTCTGCGTCGCAGCGCCT
Source organism: uncultured Chthoniobacterales bacterium (assembly GCA_964567505.1). GTDB lineage: Bacteria > Verrucomicrobiota > Verrucomicrobiia > Chthoniobacterales > JAFAMB01 > JAFAMB01. Next base: position 3,797 of record CAZMNG010000533.1, on the reverse strand, counting down.
GGACGCGCTCGAAGGTCTCGACGGTGAGTGCATGGGCCTGGGCCAAAACGTGAATCTCTTCTTTCAGCAAGGCAATGACCAACGACGAGTTGGCTAGCATATCCTGCGCTAACTCGAATGTCTTGGCTTCCAGTTGATCGACTGGCAGGACATAATTTGCAATTCCGACTTCGTACGCCCTTTGCGCGCTGATCGGTGCGGCTCGGAAAAGCATTTCTTTGACAACGACCAACGGCACCGAACCCATGAGGTTCTGGATACCGCTGAAGTTGTAAGGCACGCCTAACCTGGCCGGGGTGATGGCGAACGTGGCGTTCTCTGCCGCGATGACCATGTCGCACGCCATTGCCAATTCGAACGCGCCCCCCCAAACGCCTCCCTCAACCATCGCGAGTACCGGTGCGGGATACTCCTGGATCTTGCGAATGACCACTCGAAGCGGGTCGTTGTAGGTCAGCGGATCCCGCGCATGCTTCGGCAATTCCCCGACGTTATGTCCGGCAGACCACGTCTTTGTACCGGATGCCGCGCGCAGGATCACTACGCGGATGGCTTTGTCGCTGAAGTCTTGCAAAGCGCCGAGCAGCTCATTGATCAGACTGCTGCTCAGGGAATTCAGCGTCTTGCGGTCGCTGAGCGTGATGGTGCCGACATGTTTTTTCACGCTTGTTTCAATAAGCATTGCAGTTGCCTCACTCATATTGGTTTCTCCGGTTTGTCTTTGCGCTGTTAAAACGCGGAAGGGTTAGCGCATGAAATTTCGCTCCAAGTGGGTTGCGGCTGTTTTGAGCGATGGGCGTTTTCAAAATGGCTCAGCACACTGCCGGTCTCGAACCGGCGGCGAGCCTGGGTCCATTAATGGTTTTGGGCTCAATTCGTGGTAAAGCCCGAGCAGTTCGCGCGCTGCCCTGGATGGGCTTATCGTGCCCTCGCGGACCGACTGCTCGAGCCGAGCAAAGTGCTCTTGCACGGCGGAAGCATTCTGAAAGATTTTCTGAAGTCCGGATGAGATCAATTCACGCATCCAGCTCAACGCTTGCGCTTGACGGCGGCGCTCTAAGACGCCGCCAGCTTCCTGCTGAGCCCGATGATCCAGGATCATCTGCCAGACTTCACGGATACCTCTGTTCTCGAGTGCCGAACAAGTGAGCACCTGCGCTGTCCATCCCTGCCGGTTCGGCGCAAACATCCGCAGCGCGCTTTCATACTGAGTTCGCGCAAGCCTTGCTGCACAAACATTCTCTCCGTCGGCCTTGTTGATCACCATGCCGTCAACCATCTCGATGATACCGCGCTTGATGCCCTGGAGCTCGTCGCCGGCTCCGGGGATCATCAGGATCAGAAAAAAGTCGGTCATTGCCCTGACCGCGATTTCCGATTGCCCGACACCGACGGTTTCGACCAGAACGTTCTGGTATCCTGCGGCTTCGCAAACCAGGATGCACTCTCGGGTGCGGCGGGCCACGCCGCCAAGATAGCCGCGCGACGGCGAGGGCCGGATGAAGGCGTTAGGTTGTCCACTCAGCCGTTCCATGCGAGTCTTGTCGCCGAGGATACTGCCGCCGGAGACAGGACTGGAAGGATCGACGCTCAACACCGCGACCTTTTCGCCCAGCTCGTGCAGGAGATGCATCCCCAGGGCGTCTATGAAAGTACTCTTCCCGCTGCCCGGAACCCCGGTAATGCCGATCCGTCGCGACTTCCCCGTGCGCGGGAGCACCCCGTCAAGAATCTGCTCAGCTAACACTTGATCGGAGGGCAACTCGCTCTCGATCACTGAGATCGCCCGGCCCATCACGGCACGATCGCCGTTCAGAATGCCACTGACGTAATGCGCCACCGGGAGACGTCCGCTCACGGTCGGTTGCCCCGAGCTCGCCTTTGTCTCGCAAATATTGGTCGTGATCATCTATTTCGCAGTTCGCCGGTCGGCAGCGTCAGGAACGGAGCGCGACGGCGCACCCTCTTCTGCATCGTTACCGTCACGTTGGCTGCCGTCTGCAGGCTCCTTGCCCATCAAGATGGCCAAAACCTTCTGCGCGCACTGAGGAATGTTGGTGCCCGGTCCGAACACAGCCACCGCCCCAGCCCGGTACAGAAATTCGTAATCCGATTGCGGAATGACGCCCCCGACGACCACCCTGATGTCGCCGCGGCCCTGTTTCTTGAGTTCGAGCAGCACTTCAGGGATCAGCGTCTTGTGACCGGCAGCCAATGTCGATATTCCGACAACGTGGACGTCATTCTCAACCGCGTTACGCGCGACTTCCGCCGGCATCGCGAAGAGCGGCCCCACGTCAACGTCGAACCCGATATCTGCAAATGCGGTGGCGATCACCTTTGCTCCCCGGTCATGGCCGTCCTGGCCCGCCTTTGCGACGAGAATGCGAGGTCGGCGCCCTTCGCGGTTGGCAAACTCGTTTGCCATATCCTGCGCTTTCTTGAAGGCGGGCTCGCCCTGGCTAGCGTGCGCGTAAACGCCGCTAATGGTTTGGCTGACGGCCTGATAGCGCCCGAACACCTTTTCCATCGCCGTAGAGATCTCGCCAAGTGTCGCCCGGACCCGCGCAGCTTTCACGGCGCAATCCAGCAGGTTGCCCTTGCCGGTTTCCGCCGTCTCGGTAAGCGCTTGGAGGGCCTCGTTCACGGCCGCCTGGTTGCGCGAGTTCTTTACCTCATTCAGGCGGCGGATCTGACTCCCGCGCACGGTGCGATTATCGACTTCCCGGATGTTCAGCGTGTCTTCAATTTCCGGCCGATACTTGTTCACTCCGACAATGACTTCCTCGCCTGAGTCGATCTGCGCCTGGCGACGCGCGGCCGCTTCCTCAATGCGTAGCTTCGGCAGCCCGATTTCGATCGATTTGGTCATTCCACCGTGCGCTTCCACCTCGCTGATCAAGTGCCAAGCCTTCTGCATAAGGGCGTCGGTGAGCGACTCCACGTAGTAACTGCCGGCCCAGGGATCCACCACGTGGGTAATGCCGGTTTCCAGCTGAAGGTAGAGCTGAGTGTTCCGCGCGATTCGCGCCGAATGTTCGCTCGGAAGCGCAATCGCTTCATCCAAGGCGTTCGTGTGCAGCGACTGAGTCTGCCCGAGCACCGCGGCCATCGCCTCGATGCACGTCCGGGCGACGTTGTTCGACGTGTCTTGTGCCGTCAGGCTCCAGCCCGAAGTTTGTACATGCGTGCGCAGTGCCATTGATTTTGCGCGTTTCGGATTGAAACCTTTCACGATCTTCGCCCAGAGCACTCGCGCCGCTCGGAGCTTGGCAATCTCCATAAAGTGATTCATTCCCACGCCCCAGAAAAAGCTAAGGTGCGGGGCAAAATCATCGATATCAAGGCCCGCCGCGATGCCGGTGCGCAGGTATTCCAGACCGTCGGCCAGCGTATAGGCCAATTCGAGGTCGGCGGTCGCGCCCGCCTCGTGCATATGGTAGCCGCTGATTGAAATGGAGTTGAACTTCGGCATAGTCGCCGAGGCGTACCGGAAGATGTCCCCGACAATCCTCATCGACGGTGCCGGTGGGTAGATATAGGTATTGCGAACCATGAACTCCTTCAGAATGTCATTCTGGATCGTCCCGGTCAGTTGCTGCAGCCCGACCCCCTGCTCTTCGGCCGCAATGATATAGAAGGCCATCACCGGCAGAACGGCGCCGTTCATCGTCATCGAAACTGATATCCGGTCGAGAGGGATCTCGTTGAAGAGAATCTTCATGTCCTCGACCGTATCAATGGCCACTCCGGCGTTGCCGACGTCGCTCGTGACCCGCTCATGATCCGAGTCGTAG
>CAZMNG010000532.1:0-3966 GCA_964567505.1 uncultured Chthoniobacterales bacterium | reverse complement strand
AGGTGAAACCGCCTTCACTTCGCCGCGCGGGATTTATAATTTCAAGAATCGCTATCTCACGGAAACTCGTCGCGCATCGGACCCAAGGGGCAGGCTCGTTTGCGAAATACTCATCAAAAAGCCTCGCAAATGGCCAGCTCTCGAACTGGCTGGCACCCGCAATTCCAACAACCGTGCACTGCGAATCAGGACTTTCCGCCTGCAGCGTCCGGACGAACGCCGACATCGCTGCTCCACCCGCACTGCTCAGACCACTACCCTCCGCATAGCTAAATAACAGCCTCGGCGAGGCAACCCTGTGAACCTGGAGGGCTTTCGCCAAGTACATCCCGGAGTACAGAAAAGCGTATGCTTCATCTAAATTCTCATTCGTCTTATCCTGCTGTGTGTCGGCGTACGATAGATGAATAGCTCCGTGAAGCTTCCTGCGATCAACAAGAAGATCGTTGATTAACCGACCGGCATCGGCTTCTGAAAAAGGATTTACGACGTATGTTCTATTGTCCCTTTTCTGGTAGGAATCGCCCCGGCCAACGAAAACCAGATTTTCCCGCGCGCCTCCTCTTTCCGTCCATGCGATTTCGAGTTTTTGTCGCGCCGCTGGATGCTTCGCGAATAACAAGATCAGCCCGTCACCATTCCCGCGCGACGACAAACAATCGACCTGGGTCCAAGTACTTCGCACATAGACACGTCCAACCCGATTCGCTTGGCTGCCATCCAATTTAATTTGTTCTGATCGGATCGCCTTTACCGCTAAGCCACGGAATCGGCCACATACCCGCCCGTTCGCATCGCACAGGTCGATGTGAAAACGCCTCAGACCTGATGAACCAGCAGCGGGCTCATCAATTTTTTCAACGTGGACGTACACCTGCTCCGGTAAACTCTCTGCCAGTTCGAGTTCCGAAACTGAATATGGAACGTAGACTAAGTCGTCCGACCTGATGTCGCTCTCTAGAAGACCTGCTACAGACTGCATCGCTCCATCCAGGAATCGGATCGCTTTGCCAGCGGAGCTTTCCCATTCGCTCTCCATTGGACCGGATAAATCCAGCAAAGCAATGCATTCGGACGCGCCACGACGGAGACTCCGGATCACCTGGAGCCCCGGTCCGTACAAAAAACCGTGCTCCCGGAACCGGGCATAGCAAGTCGACTGGTCGATGATCTCGCCGCAACGCTCACGAATCGCTTCGACGTCGCAGAGTTCTCCATGCGCAAACAAATGATCGGATTTGATACTTGCAGCAAAATGGACACCTGGTTCTGGTTGACCGGTTATCGCCCTGACTGAAATCCACCCCGGACCGGGGACCAATTCCAGCGAGAGAGTTTCTTCTTCCGTTTTCGCGGTAAATGGCTCGGGCCAACTAATCTCATGCAGGCAAAATGGACTTCTCGCTCCGCCAGCCAAACGGTATGCCGCCTGCGCCATCACAAGATAAACAGCACCCGGCAGCACATTCCTGCCATAAATCAGATGATCTCGCAGAAAGGGGTCGCCGATTCGAAACACTTTCCGGAACCGCACGCTGTCAAGCGTCGACACGTTCTCATCTATCACCGGGCTCAGGCATGTCCGAGCTATATCTGCCCGTTTGTAATCGAAGATATCGGCCGGCAGCGGCAGCCAGTGCCGTTCTCGGTCAAATGAATAACCCGGAAGAGAAATTCGGCGCGGTGAAACTGCCCTTGGAAGAAGGCTCCAGTCCAGCACAGCGCCTGAACACCATAACCGGGCAAGTTTGGTGAGTTTCCGCTTTGCCAAAAGGTCCCGTAAAAAGTTGTCGCCCTCTTCGTCATCGAACACAGAGGTGGCAGCCGCTCCAGACAATTGTGTATTTCCATGGAAAACGGCGGCGATGTTATTCGCACCTTCTACGAATTGTTCCAGCTTCTCGACCAACTCTTCTTTTGTTGAAACAACGACTGCTAGACGTTCTTCAAACGGTTCGCGACCTACCTGAAGAGTGTATGCAATGTCTGCTAAAGCAATACGCGACATTTGCTCGAGCAAACCTTGCCGCAGTCTTTTCGCACAGGCTTCCAGGCGTGCCCGATCGCGGGCCGAAAGGACCACGATTTCGGGACCTCCCGAAGCTGCCAGAGCGCTCGCATCTGCCTCTTGGTGGTGTTCCGCCACGATGAGATGCGCGTTCGCGCCTCCGGCTCCGAAACAGCTCACGCCCGCACGCCGCGGGGACTGGTGTTCGGCGCTGTGTTCGGCTGACCGGGACGTCCACGGCGAGAGTTTGTCCTGCACGTAAAAAGGCGAATCCGAAAAGTCGATATGCTGGTTAAAGACTTCGGAGTGGATCGACGGTACCAGCTCGCCGTGCTGCATCTGCAGAACCACTTTCGTAAGGCTTGCAATTCCCGCCGCGGACTCCAGATGGCCGATATTGGATTTTACCGAACCGATTGCGCAGAACTGTCGATGATCGCCGGAGCTGGCATAGGCTGCTTTTAAACCGGCGATCTCGATCGGATCCCCAAGCACGGTCCCTGTCCCGTGAGCCTCGACATAGCTGATAGCTGTCGGCTCTGTTCCTGCCCGCTGCAAGGCCCGTCGAACGACTTCGGCCTGTGCATTAGGGTTAGGAACCGTATATCCACTGGTCTTGCCGCCTGCATTAATCGCGCTCGCCTCGATTACTGCGTAGATGTGATCGCCATCCTTCGTTGCTTCTTGCAGCGGCTTTAACAGTACCGCACCTACGCCCTCGCCGCAGACAATGCCACTCGCTCTATCCCCGAACGCTCGGCACTTGCCGTCCTTGGACAACATATTAACGCTTGCCAAACGTATATAGTGCATCGGATGAAGAATAACATTTACACCTCCGGCTAAGGCGACTCGACATTCTCCATGGCGTAGGCTTTCGCAAGCAAGATGAATAGCGGTTAACGAAGAAGAGCACGCAGTGTCCACGGCCAAACTCGGACCGCGAAAATCGAAACAGTACGAAATCCTGTTTGCCACCGACCAATAGTAAGAGTGTGCACCATTCATCTTGCCACGGGCACACGATTCCGCCGCCAGCCATTCGTAGTTGGCATTCATGATGCCGATGAACACGCCAACATTCCGGTTCCTCGGTTCTATGGATTTCGTCGTATAGCCGGCGTCCTCCAGAGTAAGCCAGGCCGTTTCCAACATCAGCCGTTCCTGGGGATCCATGTTTTCGGCTTCAGCCGGAGATATGCCAAAAAAAAGCGAGTCGAACTTATCGACGTGATCGATGAATCCGCCCCATTTGTAGAATGTTTTGCCTGCATCCTCCGAATCCAATTGGTAACAATTCCGCCAGTCCCAGCGGTCCCTGGGAATTTCCTGGATACAATCTCTCCCAGCCTTCAAGTTCTCCCAAAAGACATTCAAGTCCTCAGCCATGGGATATCGGCCGCTGATTCCAATAATTGCGATCCGTCGGTTTTCACTCGCCTCACGAACTTCCGGTTCTCTTTGATCGCGCACCGCAGCTCTTACGGTGGCCGCCGTAGTTTGTAGCGGTGCAATTTGAACAGTTCGCGCATCTTCGGCGGAGACATCGGCGCCGCCCGATAGCATCGCCCACAACGCGCCCTGGTGGTGTTCGACCAGATATCCAGCAAGAGCATTCACTGTGTTCCGATCGAAAAGCAGCGTCGCCGGCACTTTTTTAAGATCTTTCTCCAACGCCTTGTTGAGTTCGAGTACGGAGAGAGAGTCGACCCCGTACCGTTCAAATGTGGCCTCCGGTACGATCGAGTCCCGATCAATTTTCAAAACGGACGAGAACACTGCTCTAATATAGCTTTCGGCGGTGCGCCGCAGCTGTCCAACCGAATTGTCTCCGGTGTATCCCGGTGACTCGCGACTGGCTGTTTGAACAACCGGTTCTCCAGGTAAATCGGGTGTCTGGGCAGATGAGGTGGAAGGAGCGAGAGCGATGAGTCCATCGCTCTGGGCCAGGATGAGAG
>CAZMNG010000531.1:0-3967 GCA_964567505.1 uncultured Chthoniobacterales bacterium | reverse complement strand
AGCGGGAAGCGGACGAGTATGCGCTGACTCTTCTGACCGCCTCCCCAGACCCCGATATCCAAACTAATCTAGACCGTTTCACCGCGCAAACTCTCGCCCAAGCCGTTCTTAATGCTGCTCCTATGTATAGGATCGAGCCAGGTACCCTAGCGCTTTGCCTGGCTTACCGCCGTCAGACGTGGCCAACGGCCATGGGGGCGCTCCGTTTTATATACGCCGAGCCAAAACCAGTCTGGAGAGAGGTTAATGGCATCGCAGACACTGAACTCCGATGGGACGAGCTTGGTGACGAGGCCGCAGACTATCTTCGCAACGTGATGATGGGCGCGGATGGCTGAGGGCGTCCTGCTCGACAACGACGTCGTGTTGAAGATCTGCTGCTACCAGTCCAGCAAGGAGATGCTTTCCGCTACGACGTTTGAAGGCATGCCACCTGCCATCCTCGCTGTTGCACGCTTCGCTCTACTGCGGCGCGTAGCGCGCTCAAAAGCCTTAGTTGACCATCGTAGAACCCAGGCGGTGCTGGAAGAACTCCTCGACAATCTGCGCATAATCGAACCCAAGCCTGACGAGATCGAGATAGCTGCCGATCTGGAGCAGCAAGCCCTAGACCTCTCTTTAGAATTCGACACAGGGGAGAGCCAGCTTTTCGCGGTGCTGCTGCGGCGCGGAGCCCGACTGATGGTGACAGGCGATAAGCGAGCGCTCTGTGCCTTGGAGCAGATCGCGCCGACGGAAGCTGTTGGTTGTCTCGCATGTTTGGAGCAGCTAATGGCAACTATTGTCGTAGGTTGCGATCACTTGAACCTTCGCAGCCGGATCTGTCGCGAACCTGCTGCTGATCGTGCTATCACAGCCTGCTTCTCTTGTTCAGCACCAACGACGTCCATCGCTGATATCGTGCGCGGCCTCCAAAGCTACATCGCAGACGTACGGTGCAGCACTATGCGATTGCTCCTATCTTCGGACGATCTATCAGCGATAGTTTCTCAAAAAGACTGCATAGGGGGCTTTTAACTCCGCAACCAGGTCAATGGCCCTCTCTTTGGGCTCCTGCTCAAATACGCGCTCTGTATTTTCTAGAACCTCCAGACAAGCTTTGTCGACGCGCCCACTCACATAGCGGCTCCCCAAGCGGCCACTGCTCGGACCGACAGAAACGCGAGTCACGTTTAGGGGAAGCCTGAAGTTCTCCTTATGCAAATGGTCGATAACGAGAGCGTAGCGCGAACCACGGACCTCGATGGTATCCGGGATTTTTTTCCAATGAATGCCGTCGACGGAGTATTCTGCCGCGCAGAGCGGCTCAGCGAAATGCTTCGAGTTCATCTCTTCCATGCAGAGGTAGATCGGCCGCCCACGGTCTGCAAAAATTTGCGCGAACGGTTGTACCATCGAGCTTGGATGGCAGGTATTACCACCGTAGCCCCACATCCCGTAACCTGTCTGCTCGATCTCTCGAGATTTGCGCTGGATAATGTCGGCCAAGGATTCATTCGCATGCGTTCCGACTTTCATGAACAAGATACCCGCGCCGGGGTGGATGATGTCTGTCACTTCTTGTCCTCCAGCATTATCAACTCGTATTCATCCTCTGCGGCCTTACCGTAATCGGGTTTCTTGCGTTCCTTAACGTACTTCACCCGTGGTTCCTGAAATTGACCATAGAAATTTTTTAGCCTCTCGGGGTCCACGATAGCCTCGCTCGGCCTGAGTTTTGTCACATTGCCCGGCAGCGAGCTCACGAAGAGGTTGCACGATTTCAGGTCAGGGGCGTCGTCAAGATGGTATTCATGTAACTTGCGTTGCATACGGGAAACGTAGAAGCCATTCACGGCCGTAAAACCTTGAACATTCGCAAGCACCTGCTTGGGCCATGACAGCTCATCGTCATCCGCTATCACGATCATGCCGTCTCCGTCGTAACCAATTGCCTCGAGACCGCGCTGCACGAAAACTTTGACGCTCTCGCCATTGTTCGAAGCACCCCATGGAGGGTTAGTGTAAAAGCAGTCGTACTTGTTCCGATTCGGGAACGCGTCAAGGCAATTGTAGAGCTCAGCACCGAGATGCTCGAGCCTCTCTTTGTCCGCGAAACGCTTTACAGCTTGTACTGTCCGCTCGTCGAAATCGAACACGGTGATCTTCGAAGGCCCAAAATCTAGAACGCTCCTAGCCATCAGATAAGCGACGCAGACGCTAACAGCATCACCATCACCGATGAAGGCAAGCCGTTTTCCATCGGCCCAGTCGGCAACGATCTCGCTCTGAATAACCATGTCGCCCGTTTTCATGTAGATCTGGTCAAAATCGCGAATAGGACGTGGCCTGTTCTGCACTACATCGGAAACGGCATTGACAGCTTCACGGAGATCCACCTGCTTCCGCATTCAAAATTCCCTTTTGGTGCTTAAACGTGCGAGATAGCTGGTATAAAATCTAACTTGCTGTTGAAAATTGTTTCGCGGACTTCCTAGTTCTTCTTAACCTAAGCGGGTGGCTAACTGGCCCACCAGTTCACTTTGCGAGCAATTGGAATCGAACAAATAGACCGGCTTGCCGGTAGCCATACCATAACTCGCAGCAACCGAGGCCTGGAGCACTGTGTGCATACGGGCCTGCTCGACGTCGATCATCGGCCGCCCGCCTCGGTCCCGCGATATACGCTCGATGGCAACCTCTGGCGGCGTGTAAAGCATCCAAATTTCGTCTGGGTTCAGCCGCCGAAATCGTTCAAGCGAGAACGCTGTGATCCGGAACCCGTAGTTTTCTTTAGTCACCGGATGGCTATCAATGATGATGTGGCTTGAAGAACGATTGACACCGATAAATTGCAAAAGTTCGTCGTCGACCGCGTCGATATCCTCGGGGCGGACGATAAGCCCCGACTTGCTTCTCAAGTCGTCCTGGTCCTCAAGCTCATTTGAGCGTTCTTGAATGAATGCCGTGAGGCGCGCTCCGTACTCCCAGATCTCAAGAGGGCTGATGTTGTCAGCTAGTAGACGGGTCGTTGAGCTCTTTCCAGCGGCGGGAGCCCCGGTCAGATAGATCGTCTTAAATGCCACGCTGCAGCCATCCTTCCCCATTGAAGCGCTCTATCTTTGCCATCAAACGCTGACCCGCTCTGAAGCAGTTTCCCTCTTAAGGCGCTTAAGCAGTATCTTCGTTTCAAAAAACCTATCCTGCAACCCATGATCGCGTTAATTCAAAATTATCTTGTACATTTGTCATAGGCTATTTTCGCCACGCCTTCGCGACCCTAGCGATCAAACACACTGCCTTCGTTACCGTGCGTTCGCCGCTCATCCGCGCCATAATTGGGCTCCTCGATGCCGTGCCGGCCACGATCGCCAGCTGCCATGGACGCTCGGTCTCGCTCATGTTGGCGTTCCCTCAGAAGGCTGGTGCGAAGCCTTCGCGACCGTTGGCGCTATTCCGGGAAGTGACACGGTCTAGGCGCGCATGACGCTGTTTTTCCCACCGAACGAGGAACGGCAGGTTGCTGGAGGTCCGGTTTCGCTTCCGTCCTTGGCAGCGACCAGGGGAATGAACCTGCGCTTCATTGCCAATCGTTGGATATCAGCGGATGATTGGGCCGACAGCCCGACTGGGTATGAGGCGACCCTCGCAGCGTTTGGATAGGCTAGCCTAGGCGTCACAGCCAGGCAGACCCATGAGCTTAGCGTCACGAGCGTTAATCCCGAACGGTCCGATCATGATGCCGTCGTTTCTCTACACCACAGCCTCTTTCTTTGCGCCTGGAAAGCCGGCCTCCTGTGCGGAGCCTTCAACGTCACCACGTCTTCTCCCGAGGATGCCCGTTCGGCGCGCGGACCGCAGGGCCTCTTCATGGCTTGATCTGGCCGAAGGACGGCTGCGCCTCGATCACCTGAGCCGCAATGGCGTCGGGTCGACTTTCTTCCCCTGGGCTTTCCACCCCACGCGACACGACGCGCGGGGACCCTGG
>CAZMNG010000530.1:0-3993 GCA_964567505.1 uncultured Chthoniobacterales bacterium | reverse complement strand
GGTCCTCGGCTCACGGGACGCAGCTAAAATCTTCTTCTAAATGTCCAAACTGCAGGAAGCGGCTCGCAGAGCCGCTTCAGACACGGTGCACTTTTCATGTTACGAAAAGTGCGGGTTAGCAGTGAGACGGCTGAAGCCTTGAAAGGTTTACGTCGGACTGTTTTCCCCGATCTGCAACGAGTTACTGATCCTGACAACAGAACTGTCGAGGTTGAACGTCTCGAAATAATCCGCGCCGTGAGTTTCAACAGCATAGATTCCGTTGGTCGACACCACGGGAGATTGAATATAGTTGAAGTCGTCAATTGGGTTTTTAGCGGACCATTCGATGTCGTCCAGGTTGGAGTGACTAAACCTTCCTGTTCGCGAATATAGCCCTGGTAGGGTGGAATGGATTTCCACGACGAGGCCGCTGTCCAGCAGCGCTACTGCAGGTTCGCTTGCGTGGTCGTCGTATCGCCGAGAGTTACCGAAGCTGATCTTGCCCTCGCACACGGTCCCGCGCCGATACTGCAAAAGGTTTTTGCCGGTTACCTGGTGGACCTCGACGATCTGGTTGTGGTTGTTCAGTGCGATACGCGGGCTCATTCCGTACTCATATTCGGTTCCCCAGTCCCCGGAATCCCAGTGAATAGTGAAGTCGCCGCCCGCAGGATAGCGAAGGTGCCCAACACGGTAATGCAGGCGATAACTCGAGCGGTTATCCTCGTGTACGCCGACGATGACTCCCTGATCGTTAATGGCGATTGACGTGCGATAGCCACGATCCCAGTGAATGGAATCCGTCAACCACTGGATGGACTGATTCACGCCGCCCGCAGGATCGATCTGTCCGACTCGGTAATACTGTTCGGAGTAACGACGATCCTGCCTGTCGGAATAAACCATAATCACGTATCCCTCCTTACTAAAAGCGACCGCAGGCCGATAACCGGTCGTGTCAGAGTGCTGTCTTCTTTCCCAGATCACTCTCGTCCCCGCCACCGTTCCGATGTGATACCAGATTCCCGCGTTATGCTGCGCTTTATGAAACTCCAAAACCATCCCCGAACGATGTACCGCATTGGAGGCTTGTACCCCGGTGTCAAAATAAACGTTCTCGCCGAACTGCAGATCACCGTTTGTTGGTCCGGTCGGCGTGTAAGGACTGTGCGGGCCGTCCGCATCGGCAGGGCGTGGAGAAACTGCTATTGCAGATTGCGTTCTTACGGGATTGGGAGCCCGCCTCTGGTTGCTCAAACCTCTTTCGGACCACCGGTTCCTGTGTTTACGGGTCTGAAGACGAGCGGGGATAGCCTCGTCGGTTTGGTATTCGCGCGCGTGGCTGCGTAGCGCGCCTGCAATCCTGAGTTCCGAAAATGTCGGAGCGATAGGCGTGAGACGTGTTTTCATATGCGGATCCAAGAGTTATTAGTTTGTCCAACGTGCGCTGACAATGGTATCCACGTCAGGAGTCTGTCTGGTCTTCGGACTACATGAACCCTAGCAACAATTGTTATTTACGCTATCGCTCGGATGAGTGATCGTTTATCACTCGACTTGAGCATTTCAAGGTCACTCGAACTCGCAGACACGAACTCTCGTAGGGCCCAAGATCGCGCGCGACAACATCGGGGCCAATCGATTTAATCAGTTAATTGGCACGCTGACGATAATTCTAGTACCGGTGCCGCAACCAGTCCGAATTCGGAATGAACCGTTTAGCTTTTTCACACTTGCCCGCACGTTAACCAATCCGAATCCTTCGCCGGTTTGAGCTTCTCCAGCCATGCCGGATCCATTGTCTCTTACTTCAAGATATAGCTGATGCCGGTATCTTCCTTGTTCAGAAGGACCTCCCGGGCCATGCCCAGCTGCATCGAGATCCCGGTAAAGCTTTGCGCGAGCGAATCATGGATCTCGCCTGCCAACCGATTTCTCTCCTGCAGAACGGCCGATTGACGCACTGCCTCCGCCGATTTGGCAAGTTGAATGGCCAGGCTGGCTTGGGTTGCCAAGGCTTTGGCAATTTCCAACTCCTCCGGCCGAAATTCGCGATCCTCAGAAAAACGAATCCCTAACAGGCCAATCGGCTTCTCAAGTGAAACCAGTGGGATCCTCAGCAGTGTCTTTACGCCGAGGGATAGTAAGAAGAGTCGATGTTCATCTTTCAATTCTGCGTGTGACTCGCCTATACGGTGTCGAGATCGCTTGAAAATCATAGCTTATCTGGCCTTCGTTGATAACAGTGCCGTGCGTCTCGCAGGTAGGTCAGCGCGATTTTCTTTAATCCAAGCGCCGCGTAGAACGCCGCAGCGAGTTGGCTGGCGATACCCTCGTTCTGAACAAAGCCGTTCTCGTGTGCCGAATCGATAGCCTGCTCGTAGAGGCTCATCGCATCGCGGTCGCGACCTTCGATGCGCGCAATCCCGGCAGAGACCAGAAGGGCCCGATTGCTGAAATTCTCGGGACAATGTTGTGCCCAGATTTCAAGTTGCGCATGGTGAGCGGCCAACCGCTTATCGTACCGAGCACGCTCAGTCTCCTGCACAACGGCGCAATGTGCAGCACAAGCGAGCGCGCTGTAAAAGTGGTAATCTGCGAGCTGGAAAAACGACGATAGCGTCCAGCTCAGTTGCTCTGCTTTGTCCGACGCTGCGAGCGCCACGGCGTAGTTCCCCGCATGGAAACAGGCTTGAAGCTTGCAGATCCAATAGGAGCAGGCGGCGAACGCAAGCCTGGGATCGCTCTCCAAGTCGTCCTCAAACCTCTGCTCGCTAAAGTGGTCGTCGTTGAACGATCCAAGGCAGGAAGTCTGGCCCATCAGCGTTCGAATAAGCTGCAACTGTGAGCTGATGGTAACGACCATGAGACCGGCTTTTGCCTGTGTTACAAAACGCAGCGCGTTTTCGGCTTCGGTCCGCAGGTTGGCTAACGCCGCTCCCTCCTCGAACAAAAATACGACCAGGTTCCAGCGAGAATAAGCGGCAAAGTTAAGGTCCCCTGTCTCGTTTGCCGTGTCGGAGGCGCTCCGCGCCAAATTGATCCCAGCGCGCAGATGCTTGTTCCACCGTAGTACGCAATACGCGAAAACCAGGTAAACACGAGGCTTGAACCGCAAAGCGCCGCGTCGGTCGACGAGATCGAAGGCAAGTTTGCGGAACCGATAACCCGCCTGGTAGTCACCGAAAAAGGGACCCGAGATCATGCCAACGCAAACGTAGCCGTGACAGGATGCGTCGGCGTTCCCGTGCTCGAGGCTCAGATTTGCCATCCGGCCGGCCGCAAGAGCGGAGTGACTTTTGCGGCCGAATCAACTGGCACGATCTATGATCGGCACGCTCACGATAATTGTAGTGCCATGGCTGCGGGCGGTCTGGATTTGTAATGAGCCGCTTAGCTTCTTGACTCTCGCCCGCATGTTAGCCAATCCGAATCCTTCGCCGGTTTGAGCTTTTCCGGCCATGCCGGATCCATTGTCTCTGACCTCTAGAATCAGGTTCGGCGGATCGGATCGAAGACTCACGGTGATCATCGTTGATCTGGCGTGGCGCATCGCGTTGCTGATTGCCTCCTGAGCGATTCGAAGCAGATCTTGCCGGACGGCGCCGGAGAAGCAATCGTCCTGCACCAGATCTGAACGGAAAGTGCAACGTAGTCTGCCAGGAATATTCGAACGCTCAACCAACGTTCGCAGTGCGTCGATTAATCCCGGGTCCTGGAACGCCATCGGGTGCAGACTCGTCGTGGAGCGGCGCGCCTCAGCTAATCCAAAGCGCGCCAGATCATTTGCCCGCTCGATATAGCTCAGAGCGTCGTCTTCCTTGTTGAATAGGACCTCCCGTGCCATGCCCAGCTGCATCGAGATCCCGGTGAAGCTTTGCGCAAGCGAATCATGAATCTCGCCTGCCAGACGATTTCTCTCCTGTAGAACTGCTGATTGACGAGTCGCTTCGGCCAGTTTGGTAAGCTCGATGGCCAGGCTGGCCTGGGTCGCCAGGGCCCTGGCAATTT
>CAZMNG010000529.1:0-3994 GCA_964567505.1 uncultured Chthoniobacterales bacterium | reverse complement strand
TAACCGGGCCACAAAAAATGTTCCAGGCGTAGTTTTGTCAGCCGGTTCTTTGCTTCCGAGGAGCGTGCGCCACCCGTATTTGCCAGTTTTTCGTAAATCGCGACCGCCGAACTCCAGGAGCGCCGGTCCTCGAGGATTTGTGCAGCGTCGAACCCGGCTCGGAAATACCAGAGCTGATCGCCGCCGGTTCCTTCCACTGCCAACACATCATAATACTGGGCTAACGCATCGTCCTGTTTTCCCAGTTTCTCGAAGCATTTTCCTTTTTGATAGAGAGCTTGTTGTTTCCACGCTGTCGTTAGCCCTTCGGTCTGGAGAAGCGTGTCGAAGGTGGTGATCGCCTGCTCATAGAGCTGCGGATCGCCGGCGGCCAACGTGAACAGAGCCTCTCCCTTCTGATCCAGCGCCTCGAAACGGATATCGTTGGGGGGACTCTGCGAGAGAAGATCGTCAAGCAGCACAGTTGCTTCTCTATCCCGCCTCGTCTGCCGCATCGTTGTTGCCTCTTCAAGCCGTGCTTGAAACTTGAGCGGTCCGCCGAGCTTGTAGACGTCCTCAAACAACGAGATCGCCCGGTCGACGGAAGCGGATGTGAGGCTTTTCCGTGCCGCTTCGCCAGCAAGAAATAGGGCTGTCTCGACCAGCGGCGAATCCGGAGAATCCTCTCTGACGAGCTCAAACTGAGTCTGGGCGTTTGGAAAATCGTTTTCTCTGAAATACAGCTCGCCGAGTTTCAGGCGCACCTCGGCTTTCGCAGGTGAATCGGGATACTTTTGGAGATAATCCTGCGCCAGCGCCTGGACTGTCCGAGCATTTTGCGAAGGATCACTCGCCGCAACGAAGAATTTGACCCGGTCCGCTTTCTCGCTGAGCTCCGGATCCTCAGTGTTCGCGACTTCGCGCAACGCCCGTGCGGCGCCGGAAGGATCGGGAGATTTCCCGGTCATCCGGAGCTCGGCCTGAATGAGGCGGGCTTGAGCGGATTCCGCGTGATTCGGAAATTGCTGCAGAAATTTTCGGAGCGCGTCGTCTGCCGATGCGTTTCCGGATTTTGCTTCCAGAACCCCTTTGTCAAATAACAAGTCTGCGATGAGGTTCTGGTCAGGATTGAGTTCCTCGAGTTTTTGCAGGGCCTGCTCGAACGAGGCCGTATCGCCAAGCGGCAGACTGCAGACTGCCCAATTGAAGAGTGTATCCTGGCGGTCGTACCCCGACAGTCCGGCGAGTTTCTGAAAGATATCTCGGGCTGCAACGACGTCACCCCTCATGTAATTTGCTTCACCAAGCAAATAGTCGATTCGGGAGCGCTCCTGAGTTGGCAGGTGAGGCGAACGATCGATCAGCATTTGGAGCTGCTTGATCGTCTCATCGGGGTGTCCGGTGGTGATCTGCTGGCGCCCGAGTATGAGCGACGCGTCTACAGTGATGGGGTGATCGGGAAACCGGTCGAGCAGTTTTTGAAAGCTCTGCGCCGCTTCAGTTGCCAATCCCTGTTTAATCTGAAGACGCATGAGATAGAAGAGTGCATACGCCGGACGGTCCGGCCCGGATGTCTGCGGATCCTCTGCCGCCCATTTCACAAGCTCTGAGGTTTCGGGGTTGTCCTCTTGCGAATAGATCTCGAACAGATTCGCGAACATGTCGCCGAGAATCACGCTCCTGGGCTGGTCCGAAATCAGTCGCTCCAGTTCGCTCTCGGCCTCTTCGAATTCCTGCTTTTGAGCGAGGATATTTGCGATCCCGAGGCGAGCGATACCGATCACTCGGTAGGTCCGATCCTCCGGCTTCTCGAGAACTTTGCGAAACGCGTCCGAGGCTTCGGAGAGCCGGCCTAGCTTCAAGGCCAGTTCGCCTTGGAGACAGATCTTTTCGACCTCGGTGCGTGCGGAGTCGGGTTTGACTTTCGCGATTAGCTGTTCAGCTCTCGAGATCTGCGCTTCAGACAAAAGGATCTCAACCGCCATCAGCTCTGCGCGTGGTTCGGCGGCCCGATCGTCGGAAATCAGCGGACCAAGAGTCTCCAGCGCGGCATCCGGTCTGCCGGTTGCCTTTTCGGTGGCAGCAAGGCCTAAGCGCGCTTCGACTGCATAGTTGCTCCCGCTTCTGATAAGGTCTGCAAAGTAAGACCGCGCTTCTGTGAAGCGACCGGAACGAAATGCGTCCTGCGCCTTTAAAAATGCTGCTTCCGATCCTTGTACACTATCCAGGATTTGCGCGGCTTCTGCCGGTTTCTGAGTCTCGAGCAGGCACCGGGCAAGCAGCAGTTTCGCGGTTATGGTCCGCGGTTCCGCCGGGTTAGTCGCCAGGAACTGCCGCAGTTTGGTGATGCTGACCTCGGGAACTCCGCTCCGATGCGCTTCGATCGCGTCGTCGAGCACATCCGCTCGGAGCGATTGGAGCGCGATCGGCAGCGCGACGAGGAGTGCAAGGCGGAATCTCATTCTGGTGCGAGGACGCGCTTCAGATACCGGCCAGTGTAACTGTTATCCGACTGCACAATTTGTTCGGGTGAACCCTGGGCAATGACGAGCCCTCCGCCGGAGCCACCTTCCGGTCCGAGATCGATGATCCAGTCGGCGGACTTAATCACTTCCAGATTGTGTTCGATGACTATCAACGTGTTCCCCTGGTCACGCAGCTTTAAGAGTACCTCAAGCAACTTGTGAATATCGGCGAAGTGAAGGCCGGTGGTCGGTTCGTCCAGAATGTATACCGTTCGGCCGGTCGCTTTTTTTGCAAGTTCGGCCGCCAGCTTGACGCGCTGTGCTTCACCGCCGGAGAGCTGTGTGCCAGACTGGCCCAACGTAAGATAACCCAATCCAACCGCTACCAGCGGTTCAAGTTTGTCGAAGATCGCCGGCACATTCCGGAAAAACCGCGCCGCTTCGTCGACGGACATTTTGAGGACGTCAGAGACATTTTTGCCGCGGTAGGTGATCTCCAGAGTTTCGCGATTGTATCGAGCACCACGGCAGACCTCGCATTCCACGTAAACGTCGGCCAGAAAATGCATCTCGATTTTGATAACCCCATCTCCCTGGCAGTTCTCGCACCGGCCTCCCTTGAGGTTAAAGCTAAAGCGACCGCTGTCGTACCCTCGAACGCGAGAGGCGGGCAACTGGCTGAATAGCTCCCGGATCGGACCGAAAGCGCCCGAATAAGTGGCAGCATTTGAGCGTGGTGTCCGGCCGATTGGACTCTGATCAATCACAATTGCTTTGTCGATCTGGTCTATCCCTTTTATTGAGCGGTGTGCGCCGGGGCGATCTTTTGACTTGTAGAAATGCCGAAACAGCGCTTTGCGGAGGATATCATCCACCAGTGTCGACTTCCCGCTTCCTGAGACCCCTGTCACACAGACGAGACACCCGAGCGGGATTGAGATTGTGAGGTCGCGCAGATTATTTTCGACGGCCCCAACAATTGTCAGCCAACCTTCTGCGCCCGGTTCAGGGATCCGGTCCCGGTTGTAAAGAAGTCCTCTGGGCAGCACGCGGGCGCGCGGAATCGGGATTCGGAGAACACCGGAAAGGTACTGTCCGGTCAGCGATTCAGGATTTCGCTCGATCTCGTGAACGGAGCCGCTCGCGACAATCTGGCCTCCGCGTGGACCTGCCCCAGGCCCAAGATCGATGATATAATCGGCCGCTCGGATCGTGTCCTCGTCGTGTTCAACTATCACCACGGTATTTCCGAGGTCGCGCAAATGTTTCAGGGTCGAAACAAGACGGTCGTTGTCGCGTTGATGCAAGCCAATGCTTGGCTCATCAAGCACGTATAAAACTCCGGCAAGCCCGGAGCCAATCTGTGTTCCGAGCCGGATCCGTTGCGCCTCACCGCCTGAGAGTGTGCCGCTCTCCCGATTGAGTGTCAGGTAGCCAAGCCCGACTTCTACAAGAAATGTGAGCCGATTTCTGATTTCTCGGATCAATTCGGTGGCGACGGCTCGCTGGTGCTTGGAAAGTAGTATATTTTCGACAAAGCTCTTCGCCTG
>CAZMNG010000528.1:0-3997 GCA_964567505.1 uncultured Chthoniobacterales bacterium | reverse complement strand
TTGGTCTTCCGGATATGGTGTTCATCGTAACAGACACGTTTTTGGTGTTCGATCACCGGTTCCGCCGTTTGAAAATATTCGCCAACGCATTCGTGGAGGGAAAAAACGTGAATGAAGCGTATGACGAGGCGGCGCGAAAAATTGAGGGAATCGTCAAAAGGTTGGAGGCGGTAAGTAAACCTCGGCTGATGAATGCGGCTCCTGTGACAGCCTTGCCGACTCCGCGGTCGAATACGACCCGAGAAGAGTTTCACGAGATGGTGCGCAAGGCAAAAAGCCACATTGAAGCGGGGGATATTTTTCAGATGGTGCCCTCGCAGCGCTTCGAAGCAGCGTTTGCAGGGGACCCTCTCGCGCTCTATCGAGCGTTGCGCTTCGTTAATCCGTCTCCGTACATGTTTTGCCTTAAGCTTGGAGACCGCTTCGCCTTGGTTGGCAGTTCGCCGGAGGTGCATGTCCGGCTGCGCGGGCGAACTGTGGAGATCCGCCCGATCGCAGGGACGCGGAAACGAGGAGCCACCTCTGCGGAGGATCAACATCTTGCTGAAGAACTGCTGGCCGACCCGAAGGAGCGCGCGGAACACCTGATGCTCGTCGATCTTGCGAGAAATGACGTGGGCCGGATCTCAGAATTCGGCACTGTCAAGCTGACGGAATTCATGGCGATCGAACGGTACAGTCACGTGATGCATATCGTATCCAATGTCGTCGGCCGCCTGGCCGAGACTTACAGCGCCTATGATGTCATGCGCGCGACTTTCCCAGCCGGGACGGTATCGGGCGCGCCGAAGGTTCGTGCGATGCAGTTGATCTACGAGTTCGAGAAAGGAAAGAGAGGCGTCTACGCGGGTGCAGTTGGCTATTTTGGATTTGATGGCCAGCTCGATTCCTGTATCGCACTGCGAAGTACCGTGTTACAAAATGGGGTGGCTTACGTGCAGGCGGGTGGCGGAATCGTGGCTGATTCCGACCCTGAGCTGGAATATCAGGAGAGTTTGAACAAGGCGATGGCCACGTTCCGTGCCATCGAACGAGCGGAGCAACTCCTATGATCCTGGTCCTCGATAACTACGACTCGTTTACCTACAACCTTGTCCAATACTTCGGCGAACTGGGCGCGGAACCCATCGTCCGCCGCAACGACCGTACATCGATCGAGGAAGTGGAGAAATTGCATCCGGAAAAGATCTGCATCTCGCCGGGACCTGGAACGCCGGATGACGCGGGCATCAGCAATGATCTTATCCGGCACTTTGGGCCGCGGATTCCGGTGCTGGGAGTTTGCCTTGGACACCAGTGCATTGGCCAGGTGTACGGTGGGGAAGTTGTTCGTGCGGCTCGCCTGATGCACGGAAAGACCTCACCGATTATGCACGAAGGGGACGGGGTATTCCAGGGGTTGCCGGTCCCCTTTGAGGCGACCCGATACCATTCGCTCATCGTGCGCCGCGAAACGCTGCCGGACGAGCTCGAAATCGTGGCGGAAACACTGGAACATGAAATAATGGGATTGCGTCACCGGCAGTACCCGGTTCATGGCGTCCAATTTCACCCGGAGTCGATCATGACGGACGAAGGGAAGAAATTATTAGCGAACTTCCTCTCCATATAGTGTCCTGTCCCCTCTGGAGCGGCGCGTCCGCACATTCGACTCTGGATTCGCACAGGTCGAATGTGCGGACACGACCCTGCGAAGAGGGGACCGGGCACTAAATCGTAGGCTTTATGACTGTGGACACTTATTCGTTTCCGGTTGTTATCTTAGGCGGTGGCTTTGCCGGCGCCTACTGCGCGCGTGCGCTTAAATCCGGCTTGCAAGAGAGCACCGCCAAAAACGTCGGGCTGTTGGCTGACCAGAACGCGATGTTGTTTCATCCGATGCTGGCTGAAGTCAGCGGATCGTCGATTTCGCCACTTCACGTCGTAAACCCGCTTCGCCTGTTTTGCCGGGGGTGTTCTATCTTCATGGGCTCGGTGGATGATATCGACCTGGAAAAGAAAACGGTCAGTTTTACCCCTGGTCCGTTTTCTCCGCCGGCGATGCTGGCGTTCGAGCATCTTGTGTTGGCGATTGGAGGTGTAGTCGATGTCAGTCGCGTGCCGGGAATGCCGGAACATGGTTATCTGATGAAGACCGTCGGAGACGCTATCCGGCTCCGGGCTGATGTTCTGGAACGATTAGAAGCGGCCAGTATTGTGACGGACGAGTCGATCCGCCGTAAACTGCTCACTTTTGTTGTCGTTGGCGGCGGCTACTCCGGCGTCGAGACCGCTGGTCAAATCTGGGACCTGCTTCGAGATGTGCAGCGGTTTTATCCGAGAATAAACCCAAAAGAATTTCGTTTATTGCTGGTCCACAGCGGAGCTTATCTGCTCCCGCAGATCGGCGAAGAACTCGGGAAGTACTGCGAGCTGCAACTCAAAAGCCGTGGCATCGAAGTTCGGTTGAACACCCGGGTCAAAGCGATCACAGCTGAACGGGCAATTCTGAACACCGGTGACATCATCGAGACGAACACCGTGGTCACCACGGTTGGCAACGCAACGAACCCGGTGATAAAAAAATTGATTGATCGCTACCAGTTACCAAGCGACAGAGGGCGGCTGAGCACCGAGCCAACGATGCAGGTGAAGGGCTACGCTAATCTCTGGGCCGCCGGAGATTGTTCAGCCGTCCCCCAGGCGGACGGGACCGTCTCTCCGGCAACCGCACAGTTCGCGATGCGTCAGGGGACTCTCCTGGGGAAGAATATTCTCGCCGCTCGAAATGGTCACTCGCTGGAACCTTTTCGTTTTAAGACTTTGGGCGAGATGGCATCGTTGGGACACCGTAATGCGGTCGGAAAGGTATTGGGATTCAAAGTTTCAGGTTTTCTCGGTTGGTTAATGTGGCGTGCCACTTACCTCTACAAATTGCCCGGCCTGGAGCAGAAGTCGAAGGTGTTTTTCGAATGGAATCTGGAGCTATTGTTTCCCCGGGATATTAGCCTGCTAAATACCAAAATGACCGAGGTCATTGGACGTGCCCATTTGGAGAAGGGCGATCCGATTTACCATATTGGAGATGCCGCCTTTTCTTTTTATCTGATTGAAAAAGGGAGCGTACAGATTGACGATCGTTCCGGCTCGACACGAACACTCGGTCCAGGTGAACATTTCGGTGAGCGGGAACTGCTTCACAATACGAAGCGCCAGTTTGATGCGACCGCTTTGGAGCCGACCACTCTCATCGCGCTCAATAAGACAACATTCGAGGCGCTGACCAAAAACAGTCTTACGCTGGGCTACTACTTGAATCGGAGCTCCGTCAAGTATTTGAACCTTCAGGAGCGTAAGGCGATCGTCGACCGGGTCCCACCATCATTTCGTCAGAAGCGTGTCGAAGATTTCATGCGGCGAGACGCGGTTGCTCTTCGCGATACCGATTCGATTCTTGCCGCCATGAAAGCGTTCAAGCAAGCCAGCGCTACGATCTTGCCTGTCGTGAACGAGGAAATGCGGTGCAAAAGTTGGCTCCGCCTCGATCTCGCGCTCGACTGGCTGCATCAAGGTAAAGTGCGGCTCGAATATACGGTCAGCCAGCTCCGCACTTTGCCTTGTATAAGCGTGAAAGCCGACGATTCAGTCGAACAAGCGTTGCTGCAGTTCGCTCAGACTCCCGATCGGGAACTGATCGTCGCGAATGACAATGGTCAATTCATCGGAATCCTTGCGTTGCTGGACTTGATTCTAGCCTCAGCGGCGTAGGGACACTGCAGTTTGGACATTTCGAACGCCCAAATGCGGGCCTTCGACCCGAGCCCAGGTCGAGGGTCTACATAGGAGCGAAATCTGTGTAGGCGCCTCTTCGGGAGGCTCTGGCCGAGGTTCTCCGTAGCAGGAAAATCCTCGCGGATTGGGCTAAAAGGTAGGCATTCTGCCTGCGCCGCGCAGCACCTGGAGACACCCAGCGGATGTCGCTACCAAAGACGAACCCGCTCTTTTGAATGGGTGCTCA